>JANNUI010000564.1:0-4396 GCA_031395125.1 Chitinophagaceae bacterium
CGAACGGGCCCGCGCCTACGGGCTCAAGGTCAGCATGGTGGTCGTCGATGACGACGTGGCCCTGCCTGAACTGCCGCAGGCGCGGGGGGTTGCAGGAACCTTGTTCGTGCACAAAATTGCAGGTGCCCTGGCCGAGCAAGGGGCCGATCTGGACACGGTGTCTTCTGCAAAATGGGTTTCCATTTTCTCCTTCAGTCTGGTGCGGGCCCGGTGCAGTCTCACTTTGGCGGCATTTGTTTCTATGCCGAGGACCTGTGCTGTTTCTTCCAGCGATTGCTCGGCCTTGTAAAACAGGGTGATGATCTGAGCATCATCCGGATTCAGCAGGCTGATGGCTTTATTCACCATCGCCTGTCTTGATTTTTGCTCTACCGTATCCGCTTTCATCCCCGAATCCCGGTTATTGGCCATTTCAAACACCTTTTCATTATCTAACGAATGAATATCCAGTTTCTTCTTCCTCAAAAAACTGATGCAGGTATTGTTCACAATCGTATAAAGCCAGGTGCTGAATTTGGAAGCGCCTTTGAAATCGGCCAGGTATTTATAGGCTTTGATAAACACATCCTGGGCCACTTCTTCCGCATCCTCCCTGTTTTTCACCATCCGCAGGGTGAGGGTGAAAACATAGCCCTGGTAACGGTTCACCAATCCTGCATAGGCTTGGTATTCACCACTCAGCACTTGGCTAATGATTTCATTATCATTCAGTCCGGTAGACATTCTGATAGATAAGACTACATGATAATCAGCGAGGTTACAGTACAAGTTACGTTTATTTGGCCTTGAAACCCCGGGGCTGTAACCTGGACGGACCCACCGGAGTCTTATTTATTGTAAACCGGTTCATGCGACTTCGCCATGGCTTCGGTGCACAAATAAAAAGTTCTTTACAGGCTGTAACCACGATGCGATCGGGGTAGTCACAGTAACCAAAGAGCCTTAAATTACTCAACAATAAAAAACTACAATTATGCATGCAGCAGAAACTTTAGTACCGATAACGATGTTCGCAGGCGGGTTCGCCATGGTATTTGGTATCTATTATTTAAAGACCAGGCAGAACCTGGCGATGATTGAAAAAGGGATGAACCCCAAGGAATTTGCCAACCGGCCGGCCCCTTACAAAAACCTGAAATGGGCCCTGCTGCTCATTGGCGCCGGTGTAGGATTATTTTTTGCCTACCTGCTCGACAATTATGCCCTGCAGCAAACAAAAGACGATGGAGGGAATGCACCGATCTATTTTGCCCTGATAGCTATCGGTGGCGGCTTTGGATTGTTCGGTTCCTACAGAATGGAGAAAAAATGGTGGGACGAGAATAAAGACAAAGTATAAAATCTTACAACATACCTGGTCCTAAGGCAATCCCGCAACTGCTGGATTGCTTTTTTATTTCCGGATAGTCTCCAGCGCTTTCTTTATAACCGGGTCATCCGCATTGATCACTTCATAATAACCGGAGCTTCTCCACCTGTACCGGGCCAGCAGGGCTTTCAAGTTCTGCAAAACCTGCTCCTTTTCTTTTCCTTTGATAATTTCAAATGCCATAGAACCTCCCGGGTATTTGACATATCCATTCCACATCCCGGCTGCATCAAAGCGTTTGGCAAAATCAGCTGCTGAAGTATATTGATCTATCTTTTGTTTATTATTCAAATAATATAAATAAATTGTTTGGTTCAGGTTACCGGTAGTAAGCACTTTCGATACTTTTTGCCGGACCTGGCTTGTATCAACCGGCACAAAAACATCCGGAGTGATGCCATCACCGGCATAGAGGGTGTCGTTGCAGTTGTTGAGGTATTTTTTCCCGTTATGGTGGTTCCGTACCGAATCAAGGGAAAACATTTCACCGCTTTGAAATCTTTCCCAGACCTCATCCATATACACTTTCTTTCCTTTTGAATACGATCGCTGGATACTGCGCCCCAGCGGGGTGTAATACCTGGCGATCGTCAGGCGCAGGGCGGCCCCGTTGCTTAAAGGAAACTGATCCTGCACCAGGCCCTTGCCAAAAGTACGGCGGCCCACAATGTCTGCCCGGCACCAGTCCTGTAATGCACCGGCCAGCACTTCGCTGGCACTGGCTGAAAGTTCATCCACCAGTATGACCAGTTTACCGGTTTCAAACAAACCAGGCCGCTTGCAGCGGTATTCTCTTTTTTTGGTGTTCACACCCTGCATATACACCACTAATTTTTCACCCTCCAAAAATTCATCGGCCATATCCACCGCTTCATTCATAAAGCCGCCACCGTTGCCCCGCAGATCGAGTATGAGGTGCTGAAGGCCCTGCTTTTTAAGTGCTTCCATGGCTTCCATGAACTCCTCATAACTTTTCTCAGTGAATTTATCCAACCGGATGTAACCCGTCTTTCCTTCGAACATGTAACTGGCCTCCACCGAAGAGACCGGAATGGTGCCCCTGGTTATGGTAAATGTCAGCTGCTGCTTTCCCCGCAATACCTGCAGCTTGGCTACTGTACCCCGGGGGCCCCGGATATATCTTTTTATTTCATCCGTATTAAAAGCTTTGCCGGTGAGAGTTGAATCGTTCGCTTTAATGATCTTATCGCCGGTTTTCAATCCTGCCTTTTCACTGGGTCCGCCAGGTATGACATAGACCACATTCACCGTATCATTAAAAATATTGAACTCCACACCGATCCCCGGGAAACTTCCTTCCAGTTCTTCATTGGCTTCTTTTAAATCAACCGGGGGGAGATAGACGGAATGGGGATCCAGTTCTGCCATCATTTCCTCGATTGCCTTTCCTTCCAGCGAATCAATTGGTACCGTGTCCACATACTTCAACCGGATGAAGTCAAGGGCCTCCTGCAGGGTACTGCGCCTGTCAGCAGCAAAAAAACTTTTTTTGCCGCCGCTACTGTTCAGCCCATAGCCCAGGAACATCCCAATGATCAGAACAACCGAAAAAAGTAAAGGAAGCCAGACCTGCAACTTTTTATTCCCCATCATATCTTTTATTACGTAATTTGTTTCGAAGGAATCCTCCATTGGAGTCCGGGGGACCTTTGGGGATGCAAAATAGATAAAAGTTTGTACCTGAAATCATTGACTGCATAATCATGGGAGTTGTTACATTAATAGCCGACAGCGGCGCCACCAAAGCCGAATGGTGCCTGCTGGGTGATGGCAGGAAAAAGACCATCATTACGCAGGGTATCAGTCCTTATTTTCTCAATACAGTACAGATAACAGATTTGCTGCTGAAAGAACTGAAACCAAAATTGAAACAGGTGCAGGTGGACGAGATTTATTATTACGGCACAGGCTGCGCCAACCCGGTGAATGCTAAATCGGTGAAGAATGCAGTAAACCGGGTTTTTCCCGGAGCAAAAGTGGATGTAAACCATGACCTGATGGCGGCCGCAAGATCATTGTGCGGAAAGAAGAAGGGTATTGCCTGCATACTGGGCACCGGTTCCAATTCCTGTTATTATGATGGAAAGAAAATCGTAAAGAACAGCCCCGGCCTCGGTTATGTGCTGGGTGATGAGGGAAGCGGCGCCTATCTTGGTAAAAAGGTCATACAGTACTACCTGTACGGAACTTTTGATGATGAGTTGCGGGGCCGCTTTGACCTGACCTATACCACCAATACCGCCGGGATACTGGAAAGTGTATATAAAAAACCCCTGCCGAACCGTTACCTGGCCAGCTTTGCCAAATTTTTGGCAGAAAACAGGGGGCATTATATGATTGAGAACATAATTGAGGACGGGTTAAATGACTTCTACTTTAATCATCTTTGCAAATACCGGGAAATATGGACATTACCGGTGCATTTCACCGGGAGTGTGGCATTTGGTTTTAAGGATGTGTTGCAGCAACTTTGCGACAGTTACGAGTTTGAACTGGGCAAAGTGATAAAAGCGCCGATGGAAGGACTGATAGAATACCATAGTTAAATACAAGCCGCATGGCATTTGAAAAAATTACCGAGCAACCAAGCAACTACCGCCACCTGGAAAAGATGAGTATTTGTGAATTGCTCAAAAATATTAATGCCGAGGACCAGACCGTACCCGATGCAGTTGAAAAGGCTATCCCACAGATAGAGAAATTGGCAGAAGCAGCTTCAGATAAAATGCTGATGGGGGGCCGGCTGTTTTATATTGGTGCCGGAACCAGCGGCAGGCTGGGTATTGTGGATGCCAGTGAATGCCCGCCAACTTATGGAGTGCCTTATGGCCTTGTAGTAGGAATCATTGCTGGAGGAGAAAAAGCCATTACTTCTGCTGTGGAGTATGCAGAGGATAGCAAAACAGAAGGTTGGAATGATCTGGTAAAACACAATATTTCTGATAAGGATTTTGTAATTGGTATTGCAGCCAGCGGTACCACTCCATATGTTTTGGGAGCATTAGT
>JANNUI010000580.1:0-8010 GCA_031395125.1 Chitinophagaceae bacterium
TTGCCCTTCATGGCAAATTCTTTGAACTCTTTAAGCATTCCCATACTCTATTGGTTTACGTGTAAAAAATTATTCCCTCTAAGCTATTGGATTTTCATTCATGTCCTTAAAAATTATTCCCGTTTCCCTCTTATTTCTTCAACCCGGGAAACTGCATATCCAGGTCTTTCAGCAACTGGTGAAGGGCTGTTGCGATGATGTATTCTTTATACCAGTTCTGGTCAGCGGGTACAATGGTCCAGGGCGGATGACAGCAATTGTTGAAGCAATCTTCATACGTCTTCATATAAATATCCCACAGTTTGGCTTCTCCCAAATCCTTCTCATTGTATTTCCACATCTTGGCTGGGTCTTTCATCCGTTCTGTCAGCCGGTCATGCTGCTCTTCGGATGATATATGCAGGTAGAACTTAAGTATATGTGTGTTATTATGCTCCTGCAGCAACTCTTCGAAATCATTGATGGCTTTCATCCGTTTCACCGCAGTCTCATCATCACACCATTTATGCACCCTTGTGATGAGTATATCCTCATAATGTGACCGGTTGAAAACCTGAATCATGCCTTTAGCGGGGGCATGCTGGTGGATCCTCCACAAAAAATCATGTGACAGTTCTTCAGGGGTGGGAGCTTTGTATGATTTCACCGTTACTCCCTGCGGGTTCATGTTGCCCAGCACGTTCCGTATCACCCCGTCCTTCCCGCTGCCATCCATACCTTGTATCACCACCAGCACCGAGTGTTTCCCTTCAGCAAAAAGCAGGTTTTGTAATTCATCGAGTTCCTGCACCATCTTCTCTGTTTGTACTTTGATTTCTTTTTTGTCTGATTCTTTCGGCGCCCGGGTGGAAATATCTTTTAAAATGACCTGTCCCATAAAAAATTTATTACTGCAATATACTACTTCGAACCGGCTAACACCGGGCCAGGCTACCCGGGTATTTTCCGGCATCCAAGAAATTAAATGTGGTTCGCTGCTGCTATTTCAGCACCTTTGCGCCTTCGTAACGGCACCACTATGAGTAACCGGTTTATCAGCTGGACAATATTTATCATTCTTTGTGTTATCTGGGGCAGTTCGTTCAAGCTGATGAAGGACAGTACAGCAGCCCTGACCGCATCGCAGATTGCGGCACTCCGTATCTTTTCTGCCGGGCTGGTTTTCGTTCCCTTTGCCCTTTTTCATTTTCAGAAGATCCCGAAAAACAAACTGGGCACAGTGATCCTGAGCGCCGTATTCGGCAACCTGCTCCCGGCATTTCTTTTTGCCACGGCACTAACCAAAATCGACGGCTCCCTGGGAGGGATACTGAACTCCCTCACCCCTATCTTCGTGGTAGTGGTGGGCATTTTCTTTTTTAAGAATAAGATCAGCAACGCAAAAATAGCCGGGGTGTTTACCGGTTTCGCCGGGCTGGTGCTACTTATTATTGCACCAGTGATTACCGGTGAAAAAACAATCAGTTTTGATAATTTCAGTTACACGCTGCTTATACTCCTTGGCACTTTTTTATATGGTATCAATGTAAATATGGTCGGCCACTACCTGAAAGCTGTTAATCCCATACATGCCGCCACGGTATCACTGGCCTTCATGACCATTCCCGCGGGCCTGGTGCTCTGGCAGCAGGGATTTTTACAACTCAATTTTACGGATAAACCCATACAAACCGCCATTATCTCTATTTCGCTCCTGGGTATAGTGGGCAGCGCCATTGCAACAGCATTATTTTATATACTGGTGAAAAAATCAGGTGGATTATTTGCCTCATTGGTCACCTACGGTATCCCCTTCATAGCGTTGTTCTGGGGATTTATGGACGGAGAAAGAATTTCCTGGTTGGAGGTTATTTGCCTTGGTATTATTTTGCTGGGGGTCTATCTCGCTAACCGGCCTGACAAAAAAGAAACCGCTGTCCCCCCATTTGATCCTGAAAAAAGTTAAGCGGATTACACCGACATGATCTCTTTCTCTTTCGCAGTAAGATGTTTTTCCACTGCTGCCGTGAACTTATCTGTTACCTGCTGCACATCTGCCTCCGCATCTTTGGCGGCATCTTCACTTAGTCCGTTTTTCTGCAGCCTTTTGATATGCTCAATCGCATCCCTGCGGATATTGCGGATGGCCACTTTGGAGTGTTCTCCTTCTACATGACATTTTTTTACCAATTCTTTTCTCCGCTCTTCAGTAAGAGGCGGCAGGAACAGGCGGATAAGGACCCCGTCATTTTGGGGGTTAATGCCGATATTGGCTGCAATAATGGCTTTCTCAATTGGCTGCAGCATGTTCTTCTCCCAGGGCTGTATGCTCAGGGTCCGGGCATCCATCACACTGATGTTGGCCACCTGGTTGATCGGCATAGGCGAACCATAGTAATCCACCACAATGCCATCCAGCATCTGGGGATTAGCCTTCCCTGCCCTGATCTTTACGAGTTCTGATTCCAGGTGGCTGATGGCTTTTTTCATTTGGTCTTCAGCGCCAGTTACAATGGATGCAATATCTTCTCCCATAGTAGTAATTATTTGTTATGCTTTGTCTTTCAGCGGAAGGCAAAGCTAATGAAACGGATGAATCCAAAAAACATGCCCCGGTTATTCTAACAGGGGCACTGGAAAATAAAATGATGCTGATAATATCAGTTGCTTTTTGCTGCTGAAGCTTCCTTGGCCAAAGTCACCACTTTAGGTGCTGTTTTCAGTTTGGCTTTACCATCAGCCTCCCTGAACACCACCAGGGTGCGGCGGCGTGCATTACCATAATACAATAATCCCAATCCTGAAAAAGCAAGTACCAGCAGGATGAGGAGCAGGTAATTAGGCCCCAGTGACCTGCCCATCCAGGCAAGAACGATAAAGGCAATATTTACCATAACACAGGTGAAGGTGACAGCCGCATGGCTAAAGCCCCTGTCGAGCAGTAAGTGATGCACATGGTTGCGGTCCGGCGTAAAAGGGGACCGGCCATTGAATATCCGGATGCTGAAAACCCGGAGGGTGTCCAGCAATGGTACTATCAGTACTGCGAAGCCAATGGCCAACGCAGCCGGTATCTGTATGGCTGTAAACGGGGCATCGGCCACATTGATGAATTTAATAACAAGGATAGAGTTGATCAGGCCGATCATCAGCGAACCGGAATCCCCCATAAAGATCCTGGCAGGGTGATGATTAAATATCATAAATGCCACCAGGCTACCCGCCATGGAGAAAGCCAGTAAGGCGTAGGCCTGGTAATCTATGGCAAAGAAATAAGCCCCGAAAACTGACATGGTAAGAATGCCCAGGCTGGCTGCCAAACCATCCACCCCGTCAATCAGGTTAAAAGAGTTGATAACAACGATGATAGTAAGATAAGAGAGTGCCAGACTAAATGCTTCCGGAAGTTCATTGAAGCCCAGCAGACCATGCATACTTTCGAGCCGGATACCGCCAAGATGTATAAGAATGGAAGCGGCAATGATCTGGCCAATGAATTTTTTAGTGGCAGAGAGTATCATCAGGTCATCCTTGAGGCCCAGGAAGAAAATAACCAGGGCAGCTGCAAAAAAGTATTGGAATTCCGGGTTGAGGTACCCCTGGATGGAAAGGAGTGAAGCCAGCAGGAATCCGCCAAAAATACCTACTCCCCCAAGCGAAGCTACCAGCCGGGTATGAACCTTTCTTTCATCGGGAATGTCATAGAGTTTCTTCTGTTCCGCCACCTGGAGGATGACCGGAATAGCCAGGAAAGTGATGATAAAAGCCACGGAAGCAGTCAATAAAACATCCAGCATCACAGCAGTTTTAATACGATACAAAAATAGGTTTAAGCTTTCATGGTTTTTACATTAAGCTTGCATTTTTAATGCTTTACCATTAATTTTCTGCAAACACAGGATAAATGAATTTGTGGGCAAGTAGAGTTATCCGGGTGGATTTTGTATCGAAAAAGGTCGCACATTTGCTGCGCAATCCCGGATTTGAAGGGACAAGATACAAAAAGTTTAATTAGTACTGATTTTTATGGCAGAACTCACTTCTATTGCATCCCAGGTACGTCGTGACATTGTAAGAATGGTGCATGGCGCCAGCAGCGGCCATCCCGGCGGATCGCTGGGCTGTACCGAATTCTTCACCGCCCTTTATTTTAAAGTAATGAAACACAACCCGGCATTCAATATGGATGCAACCAATGAGGATGTGTTCATACTTTCCAACGGCCATATTTCGCCTGTGTTTTACTCTACCCTGGCCCGTGCAGGTTATTTTGATGTAAAAGAACTATCCACTTTTCGTAAGCTCAATTCAAGGTTACAGGGTCACCCCGCCACCCATGATCATCTGCCGGGTGTACGCATTGCCTCTGGTTCACTGGGACAGGGTATGAGTGTGGCGATCGGCGCTGCACTGACCAAAAAAATAAACGGCGAAAAAAATATTGTTTTTTCACTTCATGGTGACGGAGAGCTGGATGAAGGGCAGGTATGGGAAGCCGTGATGTTTGCTGTACATCATAAGGTAGATAATCTGATCTCCACCATCGACTGGAACGGGCAACAAATAGACGGCCCTACGGACAAAGTGATGGGACTGGGTAATATCCGCCAGAAATTTGATGCTTTTGGCTGGACCACTCTTGAAATGAACGGTAATGACATGAATGAGGTAGTGACCACTCTGGAAAAAGCAAAAACAATGACCGGGCAGGGCAAACCCATCGCCATCATGATGCATACAACCATGGGCAAGGGAGTTGATTTCATGGAAGGCACCCATGAGTGGCACGGCATTGCCCCGAATGATGAACAGCTGGCAAAAGCCCTGGCTCAGATTCCGGAAACTTTGGGGGATTATTAAAGATCTGACGCACCCAATAATCAGTAATTATTAATTAATAATTACTGATTATTCACTCCGTAATGAGAATTCCTGGCCGGCTGCTTTTCTGGCAGGGATCCACGATGCCAGTAATGAAATAAAGAAAACGGTGCCGCCGACCAGCATAAAATCCACCAGCCGCAATTTTACCGGGAAATGACTGATCAGGAAAGAACCACCCAGCGGGATCAGGTGAAACTCCGTCTGCAGCCAGGCGATGAACAGCGCCAGCAGCATTCCAATACCCCCACCGATCAGGGCCAGCAGCAGGCCTTCGTTTAAAAAAATCCTTTGAATGAAACTACGGTGACCGCCAAGGGCATGAAGTACACTGATATCTTTTTGTTTTTCCAGCACCAGCATGGTCAGCGCCCCGATCATATTGAACGCCGCCACCACTAATATCAGGCAGAGAATACCATAGATCACCCACCGCTCCACGGTCATGATGGAATACAGGCTGCGGTTCTGTTCATACTTGTTCTGCACCAGGTAACCATTACCAAAAATTTCCTGCACCTCTTTTTTCAGGTCGCCAGTTTGTGATGCATCCGTCAATGCAATTTCCACACCGCTGTATTCGTCAGCCCCCAGTTTCAGCGCTTTTTTTACAAAATCAATATTGGTGATGCCGTATTTATTGTCAAAGTCCTGCTGGATCATAAAAGCAGCCGAGGAGTAAATGGTATCAGTACTTATATCATCAAGCTGGTTTATTTGTTCTGTATTACTTTTACGGGGCAGATAGATCTGCATTGGCAAAACATGACGGTCAGCCGTGATCCTCAGGCTGTTTTCCACTCCGGCCCCAACAATGAGTTTAGGCTGCTCCTCAATTCCAAGATCATATTTCCCATTCACAAGATGATCCGCCACCCCGGTTGTATAACGGTAATTTCCGTCCACTCCTTTCAGGCTGATTACCGATCGTTCGTCCCCGCTTTGCAGGATCGCCTTTTCTTCCAGCACCAGCGAAAAGTTCCGGATGCCTTTGATGGTCTTCAGTTGCTGCAATTGCTGTGGGGATATAACGATCGTTTTTCCCGATACAGGAGAAACTTTCAGATCCGTATAAAAGGAGGAGTAGAGGGATTTCACCAGGCCTTCAAACCCGTTGAACACACTCAGCACCAGGATGAGTGCGGCGGTGCCGAATACGATCGCCACGATACTGGTCCATGCAATGATATTGATGGCGTTCGTGGATTTCTTGGCTTTAAAGTAGCGCCAGGCAAAGAGAAAATGCAAGGTATTGGGTAATTGGTTAATTGGTTAATCAGGCTGGTCTTTATTCTCTCCACTTATCTTTTTAAACAATTCCTCCATTTTAAAAACATGCTCCAGGGTATCATCCTGGAAGAATTTTAATACCGGTATGCTGCGCAACTGGTGCCTTAGTTTGGCAGCCAGTTCCTTTTTTATTTCATGGTGACGGTCCTCAATCCTTTGCAGGGCGGTCTTCACATCCTTTACCTGGAAAAAACTCAGGTAAAACCTCGCCTCCAGCAGGTCCGGTGTCACTTTCACCGATGAAATGGATACCATTCCCCCGTCCATCATATTCAGCCCAAGCCGCTGAAAAATACTGTTCATTTCCTCATTCAGCAGCCCGGCTATTTGTTTCTGTCGTTTACCTTCCTCCATTATTTTGAATTAACGGCCCGCCTTCGTCCCGCTCAAAGCGGGACTATGGCGGGCGCAGTAAAATTAGTTACTTTGCGGCTTCGCAGCAGAAGCAATTTACATGAAGCAATACGGCCGGATTTTCCAGTATTTAAAAGACTACAAAGGAAAAATTGTTCTTTATTTCCTTTTTATCTTTTTGAGCATCCTTTTTTCCATTGTGTCGATCGGGATGCTGATGCCTTTTTTGCAATTGATATTCGTTGGCACAAAACCTCCCGGAAGCAGCAGCAACTTTATCATTCAGTCGATGAATGATTTTCTGAACGATTCGGTGGCTACAAAAGGTAAAATACCCACCCTGGGCATCATTTGCGTCCTGATGATGGCGTTTATCCTTCTGAAAAACTTTTTCCTCTATCTCTCTTTCTACGTCCTGAACCCGCTGAAGAATAAAGTGGTGAACCGGTTGCGGGAAGACCTGTATGACAAGATACTGAAGCTGCCCATCGGCTTTTTCAACGAAAAAAGAAAAGGCGACCTGATGAGCCGCATGGCCAATGACGTGGGCGAAGTGGAAGGTTCGGTAGTAGGTACCCTGGAAGGGTGGATCAGGGACCCCATGACCATCATCATCACATTGACCGTACTATTTCTGATCAGTGTTCAGCTTACTTTATTCATCCTGATACTGATCCCTGTGCTCGGTCTTGTGATCGGCAGAATAACCCGGTCGCTGAAAAGACATTCCGAAGAAGTGGCAAAGAAAAACGGGGAGACCTTTTCCATCATTGATGAAACGCTGGGCGGTCTCCGGGTCATCAAGGCCTTTAATATTGAAAAACTGCTGCGCCGGAAATTTTTCAGCACCAACGAAGAATTGCTGGCTGCCAAAAACAATATCGGGTACCGGCGTGACCTCGCCTCACCGCTTTCAGAAGTGCTGGGGGTGCTGCTTTTTACCATCGTACTGTATTATGGCGGACGTTTGGTAATTCGGGGCGAACTGCTGGAAGCCTCTGCTTTTCTTGGTTTCCTGGGTATCTTTTATAATATCATCAACCCGGCCAAGTCATTGTCCACTTCTTTCAGCAATATGCGCAAGGGGGCTGCGGCTATCAACAGGATCGAAGAAATATTGCAAACGCCAATAACAGTGGATGACAACCCCAACGGGAAGCAGTTAACCGCCTTTATGGATAAGATAGAATTCAGGAATGTACGTTTCACCTATGATGATGCCGTGATACTGGATAATATCAACCTCATCGTTGAAAAAGGGAAAACCGTGGCGCTGGTGGGTTCATCCGGAGCAGGTAAATCAACTTTGGCTGACCTTGTTCCTAGGTTTCATGATGTGACAGGCGGTGAGGTATTGATCGACGGCATCAACATCAAAGACTATTCATTGCATTCTGTCCGCAGCCTGATGAGTATTGTGACACAGGAACCCATACTATTCAATGACACGATCGCCAGCAATATCGCCCTCGGCCAGCAGGGCGCCAGCCAGGAACAAATAACAGA
>JANNUI010000582.1:0-1527 GCA_031395125.1 Chitinophagaceae bacterium
CTGCCCTTCAATTCGACGAACACACTGGCGGCGCCCAACAGCAGCAAAACGCTCGCCAGCATCGTCGCCGCGAGCCCGGAGAGCGGATCGCGTGCGCCCGCCAGCAGGGCCTGGATCGCCTGCGCGCCGTTGCGCCCGACCAAACCCTCGACTTGCGCGATGATTTCCCCCTGGGCCGCTTCGGCGCCGAAGAAATAGCCGGCGCCCGCGATTGCCAGCACCAGGATCGGCGTGATGGAGAACAAGGTATAGAAAGCCAGAGCCGCACCCTTGCTGCCCGCCCGATGGTCGATCCAGGCGTTCACGGAGCCGCTCAAGACCGCGCGCATGCGGCTTGACCAGGGCCGCGAAGCCGGGTCCGCAGCGGGATTCATGCCGACGGCCACGGCAATCAGCGCCCGAGCAGATCGCCCATGGGCTTTAGCGATTCGACACGGTCGAACACCACCTTGGCGATGGCCACGAGCGGCGCGCCCAGCAGCAGGCCCCACACGCCCCACAGCCAGCCGAAGAACAGCAGGGCAATGAACAGCACCGCGGCGTTGACGCGCGCGAAGCGGCTTTGCAGCCAGGTCATGAAAATGAATCCGATCGTGCCCGCCACCAGCACCGACACGCCTGCCACGGAAAGCGCGAACAGCAGCGAACCCGTTTGCAGGAACGCGGCCACGCCGCTGCCCAGCGCGATCAGCGTCGGGCCGAGGTAGGGGATGAAGTGCAGCACGCCCGCGGCAACGCCCCAGGCGCCTGCCTCGTCCAGTCCAAGGGCCAGGAATGCGAGCCAGGTGCATAGCGCGAGGAGGGCATTGGAGGCCAGCATCGCGAGCAGGTAGCGCTGCACCTGCACGTCGATCTCGTCCAGGATGCGCACGGCATCCTTCTTGCGTGCCAGCGAGGGCCCGACGAGTTGCACCAGCTTGCGCCGGAAGTGCGCCCCGGAGGCGAGCAGGAAGTAGGTCAGCAACAGCACGATCGGCGTCTGCGCGGCGACGGTGACGAGCAGCGCGGATTGCGCAAGCGTGTAGTCGCGCAGCCAGGTGGGTTCGGCCGGCTGGGGCGCGAGCAGACGTCCCCCGGGTTTCGCGGGCGGGCCGGCTTTGACACCCGCATCGGCGGCGGCCCCCTGGAGTTCATTGGTGGCATCCTGCACGTTCTGCAGCGCGCTCGGGACGCCGGCGCGTGCGGTGCTCAGATCCCTGCGCAGCTTTCTGGCGGCTTCCGGCAGTTTCTCGATCAGTGCGGCCGCGTCGTCGCTGATCGAGAAGCCGATCCCGGAAAAGCTCCCGACCACCAGCGCCAGAACCAGCGCCGCACCGACGCCGCGCGGCATGCGCCAGGACTCGAGCCAGTCCACCAGCGGATGCAAGGTGTAGCCCGCGAGGATGCCGATCAGCAGCGGCACGAAGAACGCGCGCGCCAGATAAAGCGCGCCGACCAGGGCGTTGAGCGCCAGCACGCCGGCGCCGAGGTGTTTGGGCGAATTGCGCATTGCACGGGCCGCGTCCGACGCGCGCCGCGCCTCCGGCG
>JANNUI010000133.1:0-1526 GCA_031395125.1 Chitinophagaceae bacterium
GCCTACGCCAATCCACCCTATTTCGAAGACGGCAAATCGACGCCTTCGCCCAATCTGCTGAAGGCCCAGGCCCATGCCTTCCGTCCCGACGATCTCGATCTGTGGATCAAGGTTTTACACACCATGGTCACGCTGCGCGGCACCGTCACCATCGTGCACCGCGCCGAAACCTTGGGGCAGCTCCTCAACACCATGTCGGACCGCTTCGGCGACATCCGCATCGCACCGCTTTACGCCCGCGAAGGCACCGCGGCGTCGCGGGTGATCATCCAGGGCGTCAAGGGTTCGAAAGCCCCGATGCAGCTTCTCCCCGGCCTCGTCCTCCACGACGGCACCTCGCAATTCACCCCCGAAGCCGAAGCCATCCTCCGCGACGGCATGGCCTGGCGCCTGCGCTGACCTTGTGACGCACCCGTCCGCTGCCTATGTGAGGCGGCATGGACTGGTCCCGCTTCCTTCCCCTGCGCTTCCGCAAATCCGTGTCCGTGGTCACCGTGGTGCGCCTGCATGGCGCCATCGGCACCGGCACGCCGCTTCGCCCTGCGCTGTCGATGAAGGACGTGAACGGTCTGCTCGAACGTGCCTTCGCGAAGAAGGGCATCGCCGCGGTGGCGCTGTCGGTCAATTCGCCGGGAGGCTCGGCGGTGCAGTCGGCGCTGATCCATCGCCGCATCCGGGCGCTGGCCGAGGAGCATGCGCTTCCCGTCTATGTGTTCTGCGAGGACGTGGCGGCCTCGGGCGGCTACTGGCTGGCCTGTTCCGGCGATGAAATCTATGCCGACGACAGCTCGATCGTGGGCTCGATCGGGGTGATAGCGGCGGGCTTCGGTTTCGTCGAGGCCTTGGCCAAGCTCGGCATCGAGCGCCGCGTCTACACCGCGGGCGAGAACAAGTCGGTGCTCGATCCGTTCAAGCCGGAAAAGACCGAGGACATCAAGCGCCTGCTGGCTCTGCAGGCCGATGTCCACGACGCCTTCAAGAGCCTGGTCAGGTCGCGGCGCCAGGGGAAACTCAAGGGCGAGGAGAGCGAACTTTTTTCCGGCGATTTCTGGTCCGGCCGCCAGGCCCTCGACCATGGGTTGATCGATGGCATCGGCCATCTGCACGACGTGCTGCGCCAGAAATTCGGCGACAAGCTTGTGCTCCGCCCCATCACCGCGCCGCACGGCCTGCTGCGCCGCTTCGGCATCGGCATCGACGGGGGCGAGATCGCGGCCTCTGCCTTGGATTCGCTCGAAACCCGTGCATTGTGGGCGAGATTCGGGCTATGATCGCCCGGCACCCCATCCTGGAGGTTTCGATGTTGCTCGTCAGGTCCGTCGCTTTAGCCGCCGCAGCGCTGATGGCGCTGTTCGCCTTGAAGCGCGTTTTCGCCGAACTGAAGCCTCAGCCCATCCCGCCCCAGACAGGCCAACGCCCCACGGTCAAGCTGCGCCAGGACCCGCGCACCGGCATCTATCATCCCGAGCATTGACCGCCACTCATGGCGCTTGAGCCGGCGAAATATTTCCAGGACCTGATCCTCA
>JANNUI010000599.1:0-1966 GCA_031395125.1 Chitinophagaceae bacterium
AGCAGGAGGAATATTGCTGTTTGGCGTAGTTGATCCACATAGGCACATAGAGACATAGGCGGTCACATAGTTGGTTTATTATTCATCCGGTAACTGCGAAAACAGGCTGTTGACCAGTGTTTTTTGACCTTCTTTAAAAATATTGATCGAATGAAAATTAATTAGAATGCCTTTAGGCTTTTCCAGCATTTGCATGTACGAAAGCAGAATTGCATCATGGATTGGGAGAAGCCCCTCTTGTGCTTTCAGTTCTACACATAGTATATCTTCAACAAGTACATCAAGACGCAACTCAGTATCAAGTTCTAATCCCTTATAACGAACAGGCACCCATAACTGATTTTTGAATGCGATACCTCTCAGGGTCAATTCTCTGAGAAAACATTTTTCATAGACACTTTCTAGAAGGCCCGGACCAAGATGTTTATGTACTTCAATTGCGCAGCCGATAATCTGATATGTAAGTTCAGTCAGATATTTTTTAGTAATTCTCATAAGCCTATGTTTAAATCTATGTTTCTATGTGCCTATGTGGTTCAAAGCAAGTAAGAACGATTTTGACATTCTCAATCAAACTTATTCTCCCATCCTTCTTTCTTCATCTTCTCCACTTTTTCGATCACTTCATTGTCCAGTGATTTTTTGTACTGGGATATCTGCAGGGAAATTTTTTCATCTGCGGTACCGAGGATCTCCGCAGCAAGGATGCCTGCATTTTTTGCAGCATTCAATGCCACGGTGGCCACCGGCACACCGTTGGGCATTTGCAGTATAGACAGAACAGAATCCCAGCCGTCAATGGAGTTGGAAGATTTGATGGGGACACCAATGACCGGCAATGTGGTAACCGCAGCAACCATGCCCGGCAGATGAGCAGCACCCCCGGCGCCGGCAATGATCACTTTCAACCCTCTTTCTTTAGCCGTACTGGCATATTCTATCATCCGGTGCGGTGTGCGGTGTGCAGAGACCACCGTTACTTCATGGGCAATATCAAATTGTTTGAGTATATCTGAAGCAGCCTGCATGACGTGGAGGTCGCTGTCGCTGCAAATGATGAAGCCAACAAGAGGATTCATGCGTTTAGTTTAAACAAAATTAGAAATAAGAAGTGAGTAATATGGAATTAGAAATAAGGAATAAGTAAGTTGGCTCCGTAGCCAGCATCTATAATTTAACATCTAACATCCAACATCTACCTCACCAGTTCCCCTTTCAGTCTCAACAACTCCGTTTCCGCCACCTTGGTATTATATCTTGCCGTGATCAACCGGGTATAAGCATCCTGCAGGCTTTTCTCCGCCTCCTTCAGTTGTATCAGGGTATTGGAGTTCAGCTTGTACACCTGGAAAACGATACTGACATTTTCTTTTGCCAGGAGAATATTTTCTTCCTCCAGTGCCAGGGCCCTTTTCTGCATTTCATAATCTTTATAAGCAATAATCACAGAGAGGCTGACAAGCGACCTTTGATTGTCGTATATCAGTTGCTGGTATTGAATATCCAATTGCGCCTGCCTGATATTCCGCTTTACCGTAAAATTGTTCAGTATAGGAATGGTAGCAGTAAGACCGATATTGCGGCCGATATTTCTGCTGTAAAGCGGTTGAAAAGGATTGACGGTTGCTTTATTATTATTTCTGCCATAACTGTATCCGGAGTTAAAATTTATAACCGGGAACCGTTCAGCTTTTCTTTCTTTAAGTGTAAAACCGGCAATGTCAATATTTTTTTGGGCGATCAGCAGGGAAGGGTTGCTGCTCTCAATATTGTTCTGTATATCGCCAAGAAATACCTGCATATTCAGCGGAATGGAATCGCTTACATCATAACTTGCTGCCTGGGCTACGTTCATGGACTGGTTCAGTTGCTCTTTCAGCTGTGCGATCAGGGTTTGCTGCAGCAGTTGCGCCGCTTTTTGGGCGTTCAGATCCACTTTGCTTTGCAATACATCCGGTTTGGCGCC
>JANNUI010000606.1:0-4294 GCA_031395125.1 Chitinophagaceae bacterium
TTTGCCCCGTACCCGCCACAATAAAACAGGCCAGTGTGGAAATATTGAAAGTGTTCTTGCCATCACCGCCGGTACCTACACTATCCATGGTCTCAAACTCACTCAGATCAACCTTCACACATAATTCCAGCAACGCATCCCGGAAACCCTGCAATTCTTCAATGGTAATGCTCCGCATCAGGTACACCGTCATAAAAGCCGTTACTTCATGCTCATTGTACATGCTTTTGCCGATATTGACCAAAACATCTTTCGCTGCCTCCCTGGTCAGTGTTTTGTGTTCAAATAAATATTGTAAAATCTTTTTCATCCTATTCTTTGTTTAACCGCTATGGCGCAAGGGCGCAAAGTTTCGCCATGAATTTCTTTGCGTTTCTTGGCGGCTTGGCGTCTTTGCGGTTAAGCTCCAAGCCAGTTTCGTAGTATCTTTTCCCCATCCGGCGTCAGCACACTTTCCGGATGAAACTGTACTCCCTGCACATCATATCTCTTATGTTGCAATGCCATGATATAATTATTCTCATCCCTTGCTGTTATTTCCAGTTCATCCGGGAAATTTTCATCACTTACGATCCAGCTATGATAACGCCCCACTTCGATCCTGTCAGGTAATCCACTAAATAAAGGACTCCTGACTCCCGACTCCTGACTCCCGACTCCTATCTCCGTAGCTACTCCATGATAAACCGTAGACAGATTTACCAGCTTCCCCCCAAATGCCTCCCCGATCGCCTGGTGACCCAAACAAACACCCAGAATAGATTTAGATGAAGCATACTCTTTTATCAAAGGCAATAACAAACCAGCTTCATTAGGAATTCCAGGGCCAGGAGACAAAATAATTTTATCATACTCTTTCACTTTCTCCAACGCTATCTGATCATTGCGATATACCTCCACTTTGATATGCATTATCTTCTCCACCAGGTGCACCAGGTTGTAAGTAAATGAATCGTAATTATCAAATACAAGAATTCTCATACTGCTTTAGGGTTTTAAAGTCCCTTCTGCGGAGGGATTTAGGGAGGCTGCCAATTCTATTGCTTTTTTCAACGCCCCCAGTTTATTATTCACTTCCTGTAACTCACTTTCAGGATTGCTGGCCGCCACCACACCAGCCCCTGCCTGGCAGGTCAATGTATTTTGCCGGCTTAAAAAGGTCCGTATCATAATGGCATGGTTGCAGCTGCCATCGAAACCTATAAAGCCGATAGCACCGCCATAATAACTCCTGGCTGTTGGCTCCCAGGCGCCGATCAGCTGCATGGCCCTGATCTTCGGCGCCCCGCTCAATGTGCCTGCCGGGAAGGTCTTTGCTATCAGCTCAAAGGGGTTACTTCCTTCCCTTACTTTACCCGTTACTTCACTTACCAGGTGAATAACATGAGAGAAATACTGCACCTGCCGGTAATGCGTTACTACCACTTCGTCACACAAGCGGCTCAGGTCATTTCTTGCCAGGTCCACCAGCATTACATGTTCTGCATTTTCTTTTGCGTCTTTTAATAAGCTTTCTGTCGCCAGTTTATCGGCCTCATCATCCCCGGTTCTTTTGTAGGTGCCTGCTATCGGGTGCACTACCGCCTTGCCATTTTGGACCACTAACTGAGCTTCCGGCGAAGAACCCATCAGTTTATAATCGCCATAATCAAAGAAGAATAAGTACGGGGAAGGATTGATACTGCGCAAAGCCCTGTACACATTGAATTCATCACCGGTGAACGGCTGCTGAAACCTCCTGCTTAAAACGATCTGGAACACATCCCCCCGGTGGCAGCCGGCGATCCCTTTTTTCACCATTTCCTTATACTCCTCGTCGGTCATATTGGAACTCTCGCTGCCTTTTGCAGCAAAAGGATAAACAGGAACATCCTTGCTTTTTATCAGTGACTCTACTGCCGTCACATCGCTTTCAATCCCATTTATTTTATTCTCGCAGATGAACAGTTCATCTTTAAAATGATCGATGGCAATCACATATTGATACAGCCGGTAACGCATGAGAGGAATGGGAAGTGGGGAGTGGCTGGTGGTTAGTGGGGAGTGGCTAGTGGCTAGTAGGGTATTACCCCCCTCTCCGCGAGGAGAGGGGCTGGGGGTGAGGCGAACTGTCTCAAAAAACTGAACTGCGTCATACGTTGTATAACCAAATAATCCTTGCGCAAACCTGGCTTCTTTCGTCTCAGTTTTCTTCACCTCAAACTTTTGCATGAAATCCCAAAGCAGTTGCGGCACATCTTTTTTATTCTTCAATTCTACTCTTTCAGGGTTCCTGCCGGGCAATTTGAATTCAACGGTTTCTGCAGAACGTATCTCCATCCCGCTGATCGCATTGATACAAATAAATGACCAGCTGTTCGCCGATGAATGATGATCCGTACTCTCAAGGAGTATTGTATCCCGGAACCGGTCCCGCAGCCGCAGGTAGATGCCCACCGGCGTAAAGACATCCGCCAGCATCCTTTTACAAGTTGTATTTATTTCAATCTTCCTCATGCCCCTATCCCCTAAAGGGGGATTTTAATTAATAAAAAGTTTATGCCTTTCTCCCCTTCAGGGGATGGGGGCGGGCGGACAAACCCTCCTTCGCTGAAGCTACGGAGGGCAAGAAAAAGCCCCGAACACTGTCGGGGCCTGAATATAATGGTACAAACACAGTTATGACATTACAGCCCCCGGGGAGTTGCAAGCCACCACCATGTATTGTTATACTTTTGCATTACAGGACAAATATAAAAGCAAAACCGGCATTCACAAATTCTTTTTAGATTTAGCATTCAATCCCGGCCAATGCTTATCCGGCACAAACAGGTGGGTTCCAAAGGAATGTTCTTTATCCAGCAGGATGGCAACCTGCTGGCCGAAATGGTTTATACCATGCCGGCAGCTGATAAAATGATCATCGAACATACCGAAGTAGGCGATGAACTCCGTGGACAGAGTGCAGGCTACCAGTTGCTGCAAACAGCAGTGGAGTATGCCCGTCATCATTCACTGAAGATCATCCCCCTCTGCCCCTTCGCCATCCCGATAGCTATCGGGACGGTGTTCAGGAAAAAGCCGGAATTTGCGGATGTGCTTTATACAAGTTGACCTCTATCCTTCCATCAGCCGGAAAATTGACCGGCGGCGTCCACGATTGACTTTCCCTGCTTAACTTGTATACCTAAAACTCCCACCATGCTGAAAATGCTTTACAGCACCGTACTGCTGCTTACGATATCCATTCTTGTCATTGCCCAGGATGATGTTTCCTACAAACTGCCCCCGAAAGACATTGCAGACATGCTGCTGGCCAAAACAGCACCCGGTGTAAGTATTGACGACAAAGGTGAGTGGATGCTGCTGACCGAAAGCAACAACTATCCTTCCGTGGAAGAACTGGCAAGACCCGAACTGAAGATCGCCGGTCTCCGCATCAACCCGGCCAACTATGCCCCCAGCCGGCAGAACTTTATCAATAACCTCTACCTGAAAAATATTGCTTCAGGAAAAGAATTAAAGATATCAGGCCTCCCCTCACCATTATTCGCATCAGGCATCAACTGGAGTCCCGATAATAAAAAGATCGCATTCACGCATACCACCCCCAGCCGTGTTGACCTCTATGTGATCGATCTGGCCACACAGAAAGCGATGAAAGTGAACAAGACGGCGCTGAATGTGGTAACCGGTGGGGCCATATGGTATGACAATAACACATTATTATATCGTACTGCCCTGAAACCCGCCACGGCAGCGCCACCCAAACCTGCCATGCCCAAAGGGCCTACCGTGCAGGAGAACTATGGCAAGGCTTCTCCCCGTCCTACTTTCCAGGACCTGATCAAAACCCCCTATGACGCGGAACTGTTTGCCTTCTATGCTACCACCCAACTAGTAAAAAATCTGAATGGAGTGGAAACCAAGATCGGACAGCCTGCTATCTATGGCGCTGTCAATGTATCCCCCGATAAAAAATATATGCTGCTGCGGAAAATAAAGAAACCTTTCTCCTACACCGTACCCGCCAATGGTTTTCCGGCCGAAGTGGTCATCACGGATATAAATGGTAAACAATTGAAAGAACTGGCCGACCTGCCTTCTTCCGAAACAGCGCCGGGCGGTAATGATAATGTGCAACTAGTGCCCCGTTCCTTTGACTGGCGGGATGATGAACCGGCCACTGTTACCTGGTGTATGCCGCTCGACAGCGGGCTTGTAAAAAAGAATGTAGAGTACCGCGATGCCGTGTATGCACTGCCTGCACCATTCAATACGACATCCAGGGAATTATTCCGCACCAAAATGCGCT
>JANNUI010000579.1:0-1648 GCA_031395125.1 Chitinophagaceae bacterium
GGGAAGCCCTGGCCGCCGCCGCGAGCCGGATTGTTGCCCTGCACGCGGACATATTCTTCTTTCCCCGAGCCGGTCGTGTAGTCGATCGTGTTGGTGTAGGTCTGCAAATCGACCCGCGGCCAATCGTCGATGGTCGAGAAATTCTGTCCGATGAAGCCGATCCAGCCGGTGCCCGTATATTGGACGGAAGTCACCTTGCTTGCGCCGGTGGCCGTATCGGCCGTTTGCAGGAACCTGGGTATCCCCTATATCTTCAAATCATCTTACCGAAAAGCCAATCGCACCAGCCTCTCTTCCTTTACCGGGCTGGGCGATGCCACAGCATTGCAACTGCTGGATAAAGTAAAAAAGAAATATTCACTGCCCATCGTCACAGATATCCATTCCCCGGAAGAAGCCGCATTAGCTGCTGCCCATGTGGATGTATTACAAATTCCCGCTTTTCTCTGCCGCCAGTCTGACCTGCTGTCTGCAGCCGGAAATACCGGCAAGATCGTGAATGTAAAAAAAGGACAGTTTGTAAGTGGTGAAGCGATGAGGTTTGCAGTGGAGAAAATAAAGCAAACCGGGAACAACAAAATAATGCTTACAGAACGGGGCACCACCTTCGGTTACCAGGACCTGGTAGTGGATTTCCGAAATATACCCGCCATGCAGGCGCATGGTGTGCCGGTCATCATGGACGTCACGCATTCCTTGCAACAACCCAATCAAAGCTCCGGGATCACCGGAGGCAATCCCCAGCTCATTGGCACCATTGCCAAAGCGGCTGTAGCTGCCGGCGCTGATGGTTTATTTATAGAAACGCACCCCAACCCTGCTGTTGCCAAAAGCGACGGGGCGAATATGCTGAAGCTGGACCTGCTGGAGGGATTGCTGCAGCAGTTGGTGAAGATAAAAAAGGTACTTTAACCGGCCTGCTGTTGCAAAGAGAGTTTTAGTATTTTCAGGTATGCGAACTGTAGTTTTAAAACCGCTTCAGCACCGGGGACAGGAATGTATCGGCCTGTATTTTGAGATCAACTATAAAATCCAGGGCGCCTTGCAGAAAACAAAACTGGTAAAGTTCAGCGCCACGAATAAGTGCTGGTACATCCCGCTTAATAAAGAGAATTACAATAAAATATTCTTCGCCTTAAAAGGGCTGTCGGTCATAGAACAATCAGCCCTTCATCAGTACCTCGCTGAAAAGAAAAAAAGTGCTCCCGTTATCCTCCCCGCAGCAAAGAAACCGGAAATAACCCAGCAAAATCCCCCTGCACAATGGGTAACCCAACGGGCCATTGTTTACAAAAAGGAAAAGATCAGCCCGGTAAACGCCCATGTACTTCCGGCCATTCAGCAGCACCTGACACTAAAAGCTTACAGTCCTTCTACGGCCAAAACCTATTTGAATGAAATGGCACAGTTGCTGAACTTACTGAAAGACATACCAGCTGACCAACTGACCCCCGCACACCTGAAAAGATACCTGGTATTTTGTTTTGATAAATTGAAACTGAAGGAAAACACACTGCACAGCCGTATAAATGCACTCAAGTTTTATTACGAGCAGGTATTAAGACGGGAAAAATTCTTCTGGGAGATACCACGGCCCAAAAAACCCTTTTTGCTGCCAAAGCTTTTAAATGAAACAGAGCTGGCAAAA
>JANNUI010000017.1:0-5290 GCA_031395125.1 Chitinophagaceae bacterium
TGAACCGCTACCAGGGCTATGTTTTCACCCTCACATTGCGAATGGTGAAAAACAGGGAAGATGCGGAAGAAGTGGCCCAGGATGTATTTATCAAAGCCTATAAATACCTGGCCGATTTCAAAGGCGCTTCCAAATTCAGCACCTGGCTTTATACGATCGTGAACAATACCAGCATCAGCTTTTTGAGGAAGAAGAAACTGGATATTCATTCGTTAGATAATGAAAACGTGTTTGAAATGGCCAATAACCGGGATTCGGGGATGAAAGCGGATACGATAGAGCAAAAATCAAGACAGGCGATGGTGAATGAAGCCATCAGCCTGCTGAACCCGGATGATGCGCAGATCATCACCCTGTTTTACAAGGCCGAACAATCGCTGGAGGAAACGGCGCAGGTCCTCGGCATAGAAACAAATGCTGCCAAAGTGAGACTGCACCGGGCCCGCACCAGACTGAAGGAGAAAATGGAAACCCATTTTGCAGAAGATGTAAGAAATTTAAACTGATTAAACTGAAGTGATATGAATACGCAACACAACATGGAAGAACGTCTATGGAATTTTATTGACGGAACAACTTCCGCTGATGAAAAGACCGTGATCGGGCAACTGCTGCAAAGTGATGCGTCCTGGAAAGCCAGGTACAATGAGTTGCTCCGTGTAAATGAACTGCTGAGATCATCTGAGCTGGATGCCCCCTCGCTGCGGTTCACCAAAAATGTGATGGAAGAGATTGCCCGGCTGCATATCGCACCTGCCAGCAAATCTTATATCAACAAAAAGATCATCTGGGGCATCGGTTTTTTCTTCATCACCATGCTGATCGGTTTTATCGTTTATGGCATTAGCCAGATTGGCCTTAGCAGTGGCGAAGAAAGCGCCCTTTCCAAAAACCTGAACAAGGTGGACTTCAGTAAATTCTTCAACAACACCTGGATGAACATACTGATGATGGTGAACATCGTTATCGGACTGTTCCTTTTTGACAACTACCTGACCAGTAAAAAGAAACAATTCAGAAAAGCCTGACCTCACCCCTGCCTGCACAAAAGTTCCGGCAGGCAAGCCTAACCCCTCTTCATCCTTCGACTCTTCGACAAGCTCAGAGATCAGCACTGGAGAGGGGAAAAAGTTCCGAATCATTTGAAGAGCCTGATGATCATTTATTGTTCATCAGTCCGGTAAACCCTTCTGTTCGCAGAGGGGTTTTTTATGGGCTCGCCTCAAAAAACGTACTTTTGCCCTAATAAGCTTGCTATGGACATCAAGAATAATATCCTCGAAACGATCGGCAACACTCCTCTTATCCGGCTGAACAAAGTGGTGAAAGATTTTCCCTGCACCGTGCTGGCCAAAGTGGATTATTTCAATCCCGGCAATTCCATCAAAGACCGTATGGCGCTGAAGATGGTGGAAGTGGCAGAAAAAGAAGGCAAACTGAAACCCGGCGGCACCATCATTGAAGGCACGAGCGGCAATACAGGAATGGGGCTGGCCCTGGCCGCCGTAGTGAAAGGATACAAATGCATATTCGTTACCACTGATAAACAGTCCAAAGAAAAAGCGGATATATTGAAAGCGGTCGGTGCCGAAGTGATCGTTTGCCCCACCAACGTATTACCTGAAGACCCTAGAAGTTATTACAGCGTGGCAGCAAGACTGGCAAAGGAGGTTCCCAACTCCTATCACATGAACCAGTACGACAATCTTGCCAACCGCCTGGCCCATTATGAAACCACGGGCCCTGAAATATGGAACCAGACAGACGGGAAGATCACACACCTGGTGTGCACAGCCGGAACCGGCGGCACCATCACCGGCGCCGCACAATTCCTGAAAGAAAAAAATCCAAACATACAGGTATGGGCCATTGATGTGTATGGCTCCCTGCTCACTAAATACTTCCGCACCGGCGAAGTGGATATGAACGAAGTGCATCCCTATATCAGCGAAGGCTTTGGCGAAGACTTTGTTCCGAAGAATTATGATATGAGTGTTATCGATCACTTTGAGCAGGTGACAGATAAAGATGGTGCCGTGCAGGCAAGAAAATTGGCTAAAGAAGAAGGCCTCTTTTGCGGCTACAGTGCAGGCAGTTGTTTCCAGGGCCTGCTGCAATTAAAAGACCGGCTGAAGAAAGATGACCTGGTGGTTTGTATCTTTCATGACCATGGCAGCCGTTATGTCGGGAAGATCTATAACGACCAGTGGATGATCGAACGGGGCTTCCTCGATGTAAAAACTTTCAGGGATGTAGTAAGTGCAAGGGGAACACAAAGAGTTATAACTATTGAGCCCGGGCAGACAGTGGCGGAAGCAGTAGAACTGATGAAGAAATACGATATTGAACAGATCCCGGTTATGAATGGCAGCGGACCGCTTGGCGCCATCAGCGAAGGCGGGTTGTTCCAGAAAATATTCGACAACCCCGAAATAAAAAATGCCAAAGTACAGGATGTGCTGGAACCTCCATTCCCGGTGGTAGCATTTGATACGCCTGTTGAAAAACTCAGTCATCTGATCAATAAAGAAAATGGTGCAGTGCTGGCAAAAGATGAAGCGGGCAATTACCATATCGTCACCAAATACGATGTGATACAATCACTGGGCAAATGATCAGCCACCTCTGTAAATTGCTGTAAATCATATCCAGTAGAGCCATTGTCTTTTCTTCGTCGTAGAACTACTTCTTTTTACCTGCGTATTTTACTATTAAAAATGAGGCGGTTTTGCTCTTGCAGTAAAATGTCCGGGCTATTATTTTTGTTGCTCATTAGTCCAATACCTAGCAGAAGAAATCCAGACCAAGTCCTTAGAAAGTCCGAAAATCCAACATCCGTCCGAAGAACCGTTCGAAGTCCATCCCGATAGTCCTGAGCAATAGTCGAAGGATCGGGACAATCCTTGAAGACCGTCCCTGAGTCACCGTGTCCAAATCCTTAGAAAAGAATTCAAAGTCCGGAACCCTCCTGCTAAAGTAAAATTTAGCAGGAGGCGCGGTGAACTCCACCAACTTTTACCCTCTCAATCCTTTTGCTGATTCGCTATTTTGCAGAAAATTACTGCATGCCCGTCTTTACTGACCAGACCGGGAGGACTGTTTCCATTCAGTCAACACAGCGCATCATTTCCCTGGTTCCATCACAAACAGAACTTTTATCTGACCTCGGGCTGGATAAAGAAGTAGTTGGTATCACCAAATTCTGTGTTCATCCGGCTGTGTGGTTTCGCAGCAAAACAAGGGTGGGTGGCACCAAGCAATTGAGAATGCACATCATTCATCAGCTTCGGCCTGATCTCATCATCGCTAACAAAGAAGAAAATGTAAAAGAACAGGTTGAGGAACTGGAAAAACATTATCCTGTCTGGGTAAGTGATGTAAATAACCCGGAGGATGCGTATGACATGATCGAACAGATCGGGGTGATCACCCAAAAAGAAAAGCCCGCAAAAGAAATATCTGCCCGCATTAAAGACAACTTCGCCCAACATCCAACCTCAAACATCCAACTTCGAACAGCTTACCTCATCTGGCAAAACCCCTATATGGCCGCAGGTGGCGGCACTTTTATTCATTCCATGCTGCAGGCCGCTGGCTTTGAAAACATTTTACACAACAAAACAAGGTACCCCGAAGTGAGTATCCCCGGACTTCAGGCTATGAACTGCGAACTGCTTTTGCTTTCCTCGGAGCCCTTTCCGTTCAAACAAAAACATGTTGATGAACTGAAAAAGAAACTGCCCGGCACGAAGATCCTGCTGGTGGATGGTGAAATGTTCAGCTGGTACGGCAGCCGCATGCTGCAGGCGCCTGGCTATTTCAGCTCCTTATACCAGCAACTATAAATAGCAACTGCAGTTTTTCCGTACCGGGTTATTGGTAAAAATCATAACTTCATTTCATTATAAAAAATGAGTATGAAAAAGATCATTCCTGTTATTTTTTCCCTGTTTCTTGCATACGGGCTGGCTGCCCAGTCTGATTTTCTGAAGATCTCCGGCGATATCAGGAAGCTGTCTATTTCGTATTTCACGGACTTTAAAGGCATCAAAGGCACATTAAAGTCCGAAGACGACAAGCAAAAGATCTATTATTCCAAATTCAAAATGGAGGGGTCGGTCGACAGTACTAACCTGCTGTACCAGGACAAGACCACCAAACTCTGGACATTCAGTGCACGGATGATAAAAGAAAATATCAGCATTGATGAGCTGGAATCAATGGCCGGCCAGATCATATTTCCTTTCGGCAATCTGAAAGGCATTGACTCCGGCGTGGAATGGGTACTGATGTATGTGCCCGTGAAAAAAAAGAAAGTACATGAGAAAATAAAACTATTCAACCTCAGCTTTTACAACGGTCAAATGAACCCGGAGGACAAAACAGGTGATGCCCTGCTGCTGAAGATGGGCGCTAATGAGTTATACAAAATCAACTGAGAATATTTATGCAGGACATCAGTGACAAACCCTCCCGCAAAAAACCGATGTTCCCCGTCAACGATGCCCTGCGACGTTACCTGCAAAATAATGGCCGTGAAGTAAGATTGCCCGTTGCCTATAATGACCTGCTCCGCTATACGTATTCTGTGCCACTGAATGACAAGAACGGTAAAGACACCCTTTGGGAAAAAACGATCTACGATAAACGGGAATGGGATTTCATCCGCGACGGGCTGGTGAAGATCTATGCCTCCCTGAAAACCGAAGGCGACCTCAGTTTTACAAAGCACCTGGATGTGGCAAGAGTTGACTACTGCAGCTTTGGCAATTCGCACCCCTTCCGCATCCGCATCGTCAATAAATTCAACGATAACTACGACCATTACTATATCAAAATAGCCGATGCCTCCCGTATCTACGGGCTTGAACTGGAACATATCCTCTCCCCCAACCGCATCACGTTCTACACCCACCAAAACACCTTGGTGGAAGAACATATCCCCGGTATACCCGGTGATATGTTTATACAACAAATGCTGGACAAACCCGAGACCAATAAGATACGGCTGGCCAAAGAGTTTGTAAAATTCAATGAACGCTGCTTTACCCGGCTGCTGGGCGATATGCGCAGCTACAATTTTGTGGTGGACATAACCCCGGATATTGAAGACTACCAGTACCGGATCCGCTGTATTGATTTTGACCAGCAGTCCTATGAGGGAAGAAGGAACCTGTACCTGCCACAGTTCTACAAAGAAAATAATGCTTTTGTTGCCATGAGCCTGGAATGTCTCAACAATGATTCTATTGAACAATACCTGACAGAAGAAAAAACTATGATGGCGTTT
>JANNUI010000026.1:0-6468 GCA_031395125.1 Chitinophagaceae bacterium
TTTGAAAGGGCCATGCAGAAGCACAGCGACCGGCTGAACAAACCGGTGCATACGGTAGTGCAGTATAACTATACTATGGAGGGCAGCCGAGACCAGATGTTGAACATGGCGAGGGAACAAAAGACACTTTCATTTGAAAAGATCTTTGATACGGCTGAGAACAGGGTGCATGCCATTTTCATTTTCCTGTCCCTGCTGGAACTGGTGCAGCAGAAATTCCTGAAGATAATAACAGGGGAAGGCAAGAATAACTTTATCATCGAATACAATGAGCCGGAAAACCGGCTTGCTGAACTCGAAGAATTTCAAACACCACAATAAAAACCAAATTAATCATGAAACGATCAGCAACAGCCAACTGGAAAGGCTCCGGCAAGGAAGGAAGCGGTAAACTCCTCACCCAGTCAGGAGTGATCAAGAATAAAAACTATGACTTCAGGAGCCGCTTTGAAGAAGGCGCTTACACTAACCCTGAAGAACTGATAGCCGCAGCCCATGCCGGCTGTTTCTCCATGAAACTGAGTTTTGTACTGGGTGCAGCCGGGTTTACTCCCAGCCGCATTGAAACCAAATGCACTGTGACACTGGAAGGAGGGGTCATCACCGGCAGCCACCTGCAAGTAAGGGCCAAAGTGCCGAAACTGAAAGCAAAGGATTTTCCGCAATACGCTGAGGATGCCAAAGCCAACTGCCCCGTCAGCAAAGCATTGAATACTAATATTACCATGGAGGCACAAGTGGTAAAGAGTTTCAAGGCAACCCCCGCATGACAAGCAACGATATATTTTACGGAAAGGCCGTTCCCGCAGGGAATGGCTTTTTTTGAATACAACATCGCCGCCAAAACAAGCCAGCTACACGGAATAGAAAAGTAAAGTAACTTTAGTTTGAAAAGTATATGAACTGTTTTATTAAAACCGGTTTGATATGAGGACAATATTGGTAATGGTGTTACTGTGCTGCTGCAACCAACTTATTGCTCAAGACCCCCCGAATGGCGTAAGCGGCTATAAGCCACAACAAAGAATGGAAGTTTACAGTTGGGCCCAGCGCCCGGATGAGGACGGAACGGATATTCAAAAAAAATTCATCAAACAGGAGTGGACCCGGGGAGTTGTAAAATTTAAAAGCGGAAGGCCTGATATGCAGGTACCGCTGATCTTTGATGTTCATAATGACATGCCTTATTACCTGCAGAACAATGTTATTATGGAGTTTGTAGATTCCGTATCGGAGTTTTCCATGGCTGTACCATTTAAGAAGGACAGCATGGTTATGAAGTACAAAAGATTTTACCCGGCCATACAGGCCAATAGTTCAGTTACATTTTATCAGGTGCTGGTCGAGGGAAAGATCGAACTGCTGAAATGCCGGTCCAAGAGCATCCTGTTGTTCAAAGACCCGCAAACGGCTGAAGAAAGAAAAAAGGATCCTGAGTACCTGTATTTTGTTTATATGCCCGGAGGGAAAATTGTTCAGATAAAACCGGATGCAGAAGTAATATTAAAGAACATGCAGGAATATGACTGGGTCATCCGTGAAGTGATGAAAAAAGAGAAACTGAAACCTAATGATGAGGACAATTTAGTTGAACTGTTTGTACTGCTGCATAATGAACTTCAGTAAGCCCCTTACTCATAGATCCATAACAATACCGGTTTTGATGAAGTATTGATAATAGTTTTCAACTGTTGCAGAAAATCAGGCGATACCATTGGGCACCCGTTACTCTGGCAAATTTCATCACTTACTTCTGTTTCCGGCACACAACTAAGCGAATGAAGAACTACTGTTCTTTCAAATGCTTTATCATTGGTGCTGTCCAGGCCATGTAGTTTATAAGAATAACCAAACCTGCCTGTGTAGGGATTGCCGATCCTGTATTTCCCCAACGAAGTGCAGCCACTGCCAACTGTATTGCTGTATTTTCTACCCTCCAGCCAGTATTGATAGCAATTGCCATGTGCCACCAGGGCACTGCTTTCCAGCGAGTCGTTTCGCAGGTCATAAATAAAGAAACGGTTTTGCCCTGAAGGCAGGCTCATATCCAGCAGGAAACAAGTTTTATCATTGAATCCTTTCCGGGATACAAATGTTTTAGCGTCTGTTGCTTTCTGCCTCAGTTTTTCTGTGGTTTTATTTTTTAAAGCATAGGAGGTATGTTGTTTGGGAAGGTTGTTTGCCTTTGCCCGTTTCCATATGCCTGTATGGGAAAACCAGGAGGCAGCAATAATAATAATGGCAAAAAGTACGAACAGGCGAAGGATCTTCATACTACAGTGATTATGCAAATGGCTGAGACGCTTACTCAACGAAAATCCATACAATTGAATTTGTATAATTCGTTAAAGCTTTCTGAAGATCAAAATCTCCAGCCGGCATAAAGCTGCACCACGTTGTTCCTGACATCCAGCCGGGGAATAAAATTGGGCCAGCTTCCGCCTGTTGGAGCTTGCTTATTGGCATTACTGAAGCTGATATTGATGCGGCCGCCAATAAAGAAACCGAGGATGGGGGAGACCTCAGCACCGGCTGCCACACCATAATCAAAACGGTTGAAATAATCAAACAGGCTCCCACCGTTGCTGCCACCAGTACTGTCCACACTGGCATTGAGGAGAAAGGCAACCTGTCCGCCGGCATGGATGTTGAACTTCTTTGTGAAATTGAGCGTAACAAGCTGTGGCAGCAGCAAATAATCCAGGCTGACATTGCCGGTGTTGGTACTGCTTTGATAATCGTAACCCTGGCGGGAGAGGATGATCTCTGAACGGAAACCCAGTAATTTTTTCTTTCCCGGAGAAAAGTATCCCCCGATCATGTAGCCGGTGCGGCCATTGTTATTAAATCCGGAAGTGTTGCTGACATTGGCAAAGTTGAGGCCGGCTTTCAGACCGAGGCCGAGTTGCGCTGAAGAACAAACCGGCAAGAAAAGGAAAAGGGTTAATATTCTTTGCATACTTAAATGTAGTCAGAAAATAAATCAGTCCCGGAGTTTTATCTGGCTCAGACAATTGCCTCTGGAAGGATCATTAGGATCAGCATCACCAAAATATTTGTTTACACGATTAACTCCCACATTGCCGGGGCGATTGATGCCAGTACCTGTTTTGGAAGTGCATAATTTTTTACCCACAGGAAGGGAGGGGACCCGGTAATAATAAAGTGATCCATCTGTATTGCTCACCCTGAATGCCCATTGATAATTAGATGTATAAGCCATGAAACAGGAAAGGTCTCCGCTTTCATCAGTCCCTGGATCACCGGGAGTATTCCTGGCTTCGCCGGTAATTCCATCAAATTCAAAATGTCTTTTGTTGAGCACTGGGTCTAATAGCCAGTCACGGATAGGGATCTCAGTACCGGCAGGGTCGGGTTTGAAAATATGATATGCCGGATGACTGTCCTCATAGGCAGTCCGGTTTTGTGGAGTAATGGATGGCTTGCCATGATGATTTACATTTACCCCATGTGCCAGTTCATGCGCAACTGTTGATGCCAGTAATTCTTTTTTTGTATAGGGCACCTGCATTCTCTCCGCTCTTGCAACAGAATCCTGTATATGATAAAATCTTTCGATCCAGTCAACGTTAATAACAACGAGCTCCGATTGTTTTGGGATCATGAAATCAAGGGTAATTGGTCTGTTTTCGCCAGCTGCATTTTTGGAGGTAGTGCCATTTTCAAGTTTTAATACATACTGGTTATAGACATTGGCATGACCAAAATTTTTATTTAACATCCTGTCAGCAGGAATTTCATCTTTGGAAAAAAGAACCGGGCTTACACCGGAAGCAACTTTAAACCAATTAATGCCCTCGGCAAATAAGGGAAACTCTCCCTTAATTACCTGGATGCCTAATTCTTTTACTTTCGGGTCAAGCCTGGTGAACTCCGGCTTTGATAGTGTATTCACATTTCCTGTAAAAGCAATGACGCCCCTGTATTCTTCATAGGCAGAAAGGCCGTCTCCTTTATTTGTAGTACCTGCTGATTGCTCTTTGTCATCTGTTTCACCAGGGTTCCCATTGGCGGCAAGCCATGCTGTAGCAATCTTTGAATTGGCCTTTCGTTTTGGGATGGGTATCTCCTTAACTCCGGTTGGAGTAAAAAGGGTTCCTTCAATACGTATTCCACCTTCCAGTACAGCAACTGCAGTTAACGTTGTCCACCCACCTCCATCATACGATCCAATTGAAAAATAACCGGTTTTGCCATCATTTGAGTTGATCTCGATATATTGATCCGCTTCTATACTTTCAGCAATATTATCAGGGAGTAAACGCAGATCCGGTAATTGATTAGGTTGTGGATCCAATGGAAAATTCAGCGTGGTGCCTTTTTCACTCGAGGTGCTGTCCAGTTTTAGTTCAAACCTGGAAACCCTGAATGGCGACTCTCCACCATTTCTTTTCTGCACTGTCAAATTAATATCCATAGCATTCCCTTTTCTCAACTCATCCCTTGTGGCGAGAGGCATCCAATTATTATAATCTACGGGAGAAACGATCAGCACTGCATCAATTGGCCCTCTCCACAGGCTCCAGGAAACCGTTCTCGTGACCTTACCCATCCCATCAATATCGCCCACTGTCGTTACTAATCCTGTTAATACAGTTTGATTTACTCCCCCTAGTGCTTTGGAAGTAACAATAATATCCGTGAATTCGGGGCCATAGGGTTGGGTTGTTCCCCCTGGTAATAAGTCAACAGTTGTGCCATTACAGGCCGGACCGATGGCATGGATCGTGTAGGAAGAGTCTTTAGGATCAAAAAGAACTTCATGCAGTTCCGTTTGCCCGGATCCCCTGCAATCACCAGTACCCACTACATTTCCACCAATAATAAGCTCGTCACGTAAGCTTGCCCTACCCCTACCCTTATCGTCGGTAAAATTCAGGTCTGTCGTTGGATCATTGCGGTGAAGGGTGGGGAGTGCATTCGTAAAGCTTACCTCGACATGTCTGTCACTTTTTCCGCCTTCCCATACAACTTTTTCATTTAAGGTGAGGGAGCCGCTCCATCTGCTCTGTGCCCTGGCATCATACTGAAAGCCACTTATAATAATAAACAGGGTAAGCAGAGCAGCGACAGGCAGGCCGGTTTTTTTCATAACTGGAAACTTTGAATGACAATTGATTTCCGGGCCTGGATTAAAAATGAAATGCTTATCAAAAGTGTATAATAGAATTAAAAGGTACAGTTTTTAAATTAAAAAACCCCGGCTAGCCGGGGTTAATACTTTTGAATCTGCCTGGTTTTATCCAATCGCCGTTACTTTTATTTTTTCCTTCATCATCTCCCTCACTGCATCAGCAATAGCCTGCGCATCGTAGCCACATTCCCGGTGCAGTTCTTTAGGCGTGCCATGTTCCACCAGCCTGTCGGGTATGCCGAGGATCCTTACTTTATTATTGTATCCATGCGCTGCCATGAATTCAAGGATGGCTGAACCGATACCGCCTTTCACTGTTCCGTCTTCTACAGTAATTAATTTTTCATATTGCTGACAGGTTTCATGCAGCAGGGCCTCATCCAGTGGTTTGGCAAAACGCAAATCATAATGACCGGGAGTTATACCGTCATTCTTTAAATCCCGGAAGGCGGCAGCAGCAAAATTGCCTGGGTGACCAAAAGAAAGGATGGCAGTGTCCTTTCCCTGTTTCAGTTTTCTTCCTTTCCCGATCTCAATTTCTTTCATCTCGGTTTTCCATTCCGGCATCACGCCTTCACCTCTGGGGTAGCGGATTACAAAAGGGAGTTTGGTACTTTCCAGTTGGGCGGTATACATCAGGTTGCGCAACTCGCTTTCATTCATCGGAGCGCTGACGATCATGTTCGGGACACAGCGCATATAGGCAATATCATAGCAACCGTGATGAGTAGGGCCGTCATCACCTACTAATCCTGCCCTGTCCAGGCAAAATATGACGGGCAGCTTCTGTATGGCCACATCATGAACCACCTGGTCGTAGGCCCTTTGCATGAAGGAAGAGTAAATATTGCAAAACACTTTCATGCCCTGCGTGGCCATGCCGGCGCTTACGGTGACCGCATGCTGTTCAGCTATGCCCACATCAAATGCCCGGTCTGGCATTTTCTCCATCATGTACTTCAGGGAAGAACCCGAGGGCATGGCCGGTGTGATACCAAATATCTTGTCATTCTTTTCGGCCAGTTCTATAATGGTATGCCCGAATACATCCTGGTATTTGGGCGGCTGGGGCAGGTCAAACTTCTTTTTCTGTATCTCCCCTGTGATCTTGTCAAACAATCCGGGGGCATGCCATTTGGTTTGATCCTGTTCGGCCAGGGAATAACCTTTTCCTTTGGTGGTGATGATGTGCAGGATCTTCGGACCCGGTATATTCCGCAGGTCTTTCAGTGTGTCCACCAGTTTGGCCACATTATGACCATCGATCGGGCCAAAGTAGCGGAGCTTTAATGCTTCAAAAAGATTAGCATGGC
>JANNUI010000077.1:0-3533 GCA_031395125.1 Chitinophagaceae bacterium
TCCGCATGCAGGAGCATGTAGAGGTAGCTTTTCGTTACCTGGTTTTTTCTCTTCACCCAATCATTCCTACGTAACCTTACATCATGGCAATCCTTATCTTCCACTTGCCGGAAGTATTCTTCTGCGATCGCCAGGTCAACCCGGTCAGGGCTGTTTTTTCCCCACATAGCCCTGCATAGTCCGTGCATATGCAATGAGGTCTCTCCTTCACAATACAGCGCCATATCCATCCATGCTGCTGTACCCGGCATATCGTTATAGCGGTTACTGATATTGATGCCTCCCACCAGCGAGTAAATGCCATCCACTACCACCACTTTATGGTGCATCCGGCGGCCGAAATAAAATTTCTTGCTTTTGAAAAGCTGTTCAAACCATTTGAACTGCACGCCTGCATCCCGGAGCTCAGCCACAAATTGTTTGGGCAGTTTTTGAGTGGCATAGCCATCCACCAGCAGGAAAACTACCACTCCCCGGTTGGCCGCCTCTATAAGTGTTTTTTTCAGCGATTGCCCGGTTTCATCATCTTCATAGATATAATACTGCAGGTAAACCGTATTGACGGCTTTTTTTACCAGTTCATGCAACAGCGAAAAATACTCCTTTCCGCCACTTACCAGTTTTACCCGGTTTCTTGATGTGTAACCCTCAGCTGTCATTGTTGTTAAACTACGGTTATTTCACAATCTTCCAATACCTGCACCGGTTTGTTATGATATTAATCAATCCCCCCTTTGATACCGCTCACTGTTTCCGTGTGATTATCAGCGGTAAATTTGAACAGGGTTAAGTTAAAAGAAATATGAACGCCATAAAACTATATGACCGGTTAGCCGAACCGGTAGTTTTGGCATGGGTCATCACTCTTTTTCTTTTGTGGCTACTGTTAATTGTTGGCCGGGATATTATTGCTGCCATCCTGATGAAATTGTATGAAGTGTTTATTCAGCGAAGCCCGGTAAGATGATAGGGTTATTTTATATAGTGGCGGGGTAGTGAGATCATTGCCCCGTTTTTTATTAACTTACTTAAGATGGAATTATCTGATCTCTGGAAAGTACTGGCTGGTGTAGCGATCTTCTTATTGGGCCTGAGATTCATGGAAGATTCTCTCCGGCAACTAAGCGGAAGAAAGTTTAAGCTTTTCCTCAAAAAACAAACCACCAGTAAAATTAAGGCTATTGGGGGCGGGGCTATTGTAACAGGTATTTTACAGAGCAGTTCACTGGTGAGCCTGATGGTGCTTGCCTTTGTCGGGGCGGGTGTTCTTTCAATGCAAAATGCACTGGCCGTTATCCTCGGGGCCAACCTGGGCACCACACTTGACAGTTGGATAGTGGCTACCATTGGATTTAAAACCAATATCGGGGACCTGGCTGTTCCGGTAATTGGTATAGCAGGAATTACATTAGCGCTGGTTAACAGGGGGACCCGCTGGTACCGGTGGAGTATGTTCTTCCTGGGGCTCAGTTTTTTATTCTTTGGACTGGGTTTGATGAAAACAGGGATTGAAGACCTGGTTAAAACAATTGATATCCGCCAGTATGAAAACTCACCGGCTATTGTTTTTTTGGGTATTGGCCTGCTCATCACTTCATTGATACAAAGCAGTTCCGCCACTATTGCCATTACACTGAGTGCCCTTTATGCCGGGGGCATTACCCTTTTTGATGCGACAGCCATTGTGCTGGGTGCCGAGATCGGCACGACCCTCAAACTCTTTATTGCCAGCCTGAAGGGTATTGCCGCCAAGCGGAGAGTCGCGCTGGGTAATTTTATGTTCAACGGGATCAATGTGTTCATCATCATGCTCTTTATTGCACCGGTCAATCACTTTATTACCGGTACAATAGGGATAAAGGATGAACTGATAGCACTGGTTTTTTTTCAGAGCCTGGTTAATATTACAGGCATTATCCTCTTTTATCCCTTTCTTGGCGTGTTTGGCAGGTTCCTGGAGAGGTGTTACGGGGATGCTGATGATGAGACTATGTTCATCCATGATGTAAAGCCCGGTGAACCTGCTGTGGCTTTGTTTGCTCTGGAGAATGAAAGCCGGTATTTTCTTTTTAAAGTACTTGATTTTGTGATGACCGGATTTGGTATAAAAAATGAATGGAAGGAGCAGATGCGGCTGGACAGCAAATTCAGCGATAAACCAAATGCAGAAAAGTACGATCGCATCAAATTTGTGTACGGAGAGATACACAGTTTTTCCATCCGCATACAGCATACTATGACCGGAAAGGAAGATCTGACCCGGTTGGACCGCCTTGTTTCATCCATTCGTAACTGTATGTATGCCGCCAAGAGTATGAAGGATGCGTTGCCGGATATTGAACAGTTAAAGAAATCGTCCAATGATGTGAAATATGATTTTTTTGTGAAGACGCAGGATATTACCCGTAATTTCTGTCATAATATTCATAGCCTTATCAGTAATAAAAGCAATGAGACAGCGGCAAAACTTTCGAAACTTTATACGGAAGTGACGTTGGGTTACACAGCATCGCTGCAGCATTTATACAAGGAGAGTATAGCAAAACATGTTTCGGAAACGGATATTTCCACTTTACTGAATTTTAACCGGGAAGTGGTGACTGCTTTCAAATCCCTTGTTTTCGCAGCCAAGGATTACCTGCTCGACCGGGAGCAATCGAAACATTTTGAAGACCTGCCCGGGTTTATCCGCTGATCTCTTCCCGCTATCTTGCCGATGGCGCATTGAGTATTGTCATTCACCTGGCTGACATATATCTTGTATTGGGTGCATGTGTTGTCGGAAATTTGACCTGATGCCGGAATTAACAACGACAGCCAGCATATGAAAAAAATGAGACCACCTGAAGTAAAAGCCGGGATATGGCTTGACCAGGAAAATGCATGGATTATTAAAATAACAGGCAAAGATGAACCCGTGGTCAGCAAGCTTGAATCAGGAGTGGAGTCAAGGGTCAGGTACCCGGGAGAAGGCAAGGTTTTTGCCCGGTTTGGAAATGCTTTTATAAGTGACCAGGAGAAAAAGCAAAGAAGGCAGGTGAACCAGCGGCAAAAATATTTTAAGGAGATCATTGCTGAGATCCGGGATACGGGTTACCTCTATCTTTTTGGCCCGGGCCGGGCGAAGGAGGGACTTTTGAATGCTATTGAAAAGACGAAAAGTTTGAAAGCTAAAGTGGCTTCACTGCAGACAGTTGATAAAATGACCAGCGATGAGGCGAAGAGAGAAACGGTAAGATATTTTAATGATATGGCCTTTAAGGCCTTTAAAAGGCAGTTGCAATATTTACGGAAAAAAGAGGCAGTAAAATAAATTACTGTGTAGCTGTGCTGCCGTTAAGGGAGAATTTCCTTGATTTCTATTAAAAGAGTTGAGGAGGCTTTTTATTTTTCGATTAACCATTCCCGCTTTACATTTGCATCCCTCCCGAAAGGATCGGGACGGTCTGCCCGGGTGGCGGAATTGGTAGACGCAGCAGACTCAAAATCTGCCGTTCGCAAGGATGTGCTGGTTCGATTCCAGTCCCGGGCAC
>JANNUI010000092.1:0-1787 GCA_031395125.1 Chitinophagaceae bacterium
GTCAAGAGCACGGCCTACCGAGTAGGTAATATCCCCCACCGATGCATTGTCAAAGCGGATACCAAAGCCATGCCAGTCGCCCATATCCGTTACTGTATCCTTTAATCCGCCCACATTCCGCACCATCGGCACGGTACCATAGCGCAGGGCATACATCTGGTTCAGCCCGCAGGGCTCTACCCGGCTGGGCATCAGTAAAAAATCTGAACCGGCATACATCAGGTGGCTGAGCGGTTCGCTGTAGCCGATATAAGAATTGTAATACCCTTTGAACTGGTGCTTCATCTGATCAAGCCGGTCTTCCAGCTTCGGATCGCCGGAGCCAAGCACCAAAAAATTGACCTTTCCATGATGCTGGTAAATAGCCTGGCTGATGGCATCGGGCAACAGGTCCGCTGATTTCTCGCCCACCAGCCTTCCTATGAATGAAACAAGCGGCTTGTCCGGGTCCAGCCCAAACTTACCGGCCAGTTCTTTCTTGTTCTTCTTTTTTCCTTTTTCAACCAGTTCTTTGTCATAATTTTTCACGATCATGCTATCTGTCAAGGGGTCCCACACATGTGTGTCAATTCCATTTAATATACCATGGCTTTTCCCCTGTTCATATTGAAACAGGTTTTCCAGCCCGTTGGCAGCTTCTTTCAGTTCACCCAGATAGCTGTTACTTACCGTGGTCACTTTCCAGGCGCATTTTACAGCAGATGCCATGGGGTTGATATTTTTGCCCCAGTCCAGCATCCCCCATTTCCATGAATCGAATGCGGGCAGGTAATAATATTTGTCCCAGCCGATCCAGCCCTGGTATTGTGCATTGTGAACGGTGAACACGGTAGGAACCCCTGAAAGTTTTTGCCGGAACTCCAGGCAATATTTTACCATGAAAGGGATCAGCCCGGTGTGATGGTCATGGCAGTGGATCACATCCGGCAAATGCGTCCATTTGTTGATCCAGTCGCAAACGGCCACCTGGAATGCAAGGAATCTTTCCGTATCATCATCATAGCCATAAATTTTTTCCCGGTCAAGCAGGCCATTGATATCAACGAGGTACAGGTCAAAACCCAGTTTGTTGGTTTTTTCCCTGATGATGCTGTAATGAAAATTATGCGGCCCGAGATGCTGCCCGCCCTCATGCACCAGTTCCCATTGGTTGTCGTACAAAAATTTGGTACGGTACATCGGCATCACCACTTTGGCCACATGGCCCAGCTCTGCCTGGTATTTGGGCAGGGCCCCCACCACATCGCCGAGGCCGCCGGCCTTGGCAACCGGGTAACATTCTGCCGCAACATGAATTATTTCCATTTTCGTTTATTAAGGCAAACATCCTCAAATTAAACAGGATTTCCGATACATAAGGTGTTGGAACTTAAAATTTTTCGCTATCAATTTTCTGTTTACTTTCCATCATTCAACCAAATCATCCGTTTCATGAACCAGCAAGCTAAACAGGCAACCAATTATGGGGCATTGAGCACCCTTGTCACCGTATTCTTTTTCTGGGGTTTTATCGCTGCAGGCAACAGTGTGTTCATCCCTTTCTGTAAGCATTATTTTCATCTTGACCAGTTTCAGAGCCAGCTGATCGATTTTGCTTTCTATACAGCCTATTATGTAGGAGCCCTTGCCTTATTTGCCTATGGCGCATTTGGCGGAAAAGACCTGGTAGGTAAATGGGGGTATAAAAAAAGCATTGTGTATGGCCTGCTTTTTTCGGCCCTTGGTGCAGTGGCTATGATCCTTGCTGTTAATGGAAACAGTTTTGCGGGTATGCTGGTTGGATTATT
>JANNUI010000224.1:0-2511 GCA_031395125.1 Chitinophagaceae bacterium
CAACACCAGCGGGGAGCGCCGGGGCAGCATTGAAGTGATCTGCGGCTCCATGTTCAGTGGCAAGACCGAGGAGCTCATCCGCCGCCTGAAAAGGGTGAAGATCGCCAACCTGAAAGTGGAGATATTCAAACCCGCCATTGACACCCGGTTTGATGAAGTAAAGATCGTTTCGCATGATGCTACCGCTATCCAGTCCACCCCGGTTGATCATTCGCAGAAGATACTCCTGATGGCAGGGGATGTGGAAGTGATCGGGATCGATGAGGCCCAGTTTTTTGACAGCGAAATTGCCAATGTATGTGATTTACTGGCTTTCCGGGGCATCCGGGTCATCGTAGCCGGGCTGGATATGGATTACCTGGGCAATCCTTTCGGACAGATGCCCTATATCATGGCCAAGGCCGACTATGTGACCAAGCTGCATGCTATCTGTATGCAGTGCGGCAATATTGCCAATTACTCTTACCGTAAAGTGCCCAATGATGACCAGGTAATGCTCGGCGCCACTGATGTGTATGAACCGAGGTGCCGGAAATGTTACAATAACAAGTGAATTGGTTATCCCGATAGTTATCGGGGGGTTAATTGGGGATTGGTTAATTAGGCACTAAAAAAGAGGACTCCTCAATCAATCAGAGTCCCCCAATTCCCAATAAACTAATTAACCAATTAACCACTACCTCGCCTTCCCCTTGATCTTCGACTTGCCCCTGATATCAAAACTCATTCCCTGGGCAGAGGCTTTCATTCTCATATCCTGGTCGGCAGTAACCACCAATCCGCTGCGGCTGTCTACTACGATGGTGCCGGTCACATCACCTGTCAGGCTTATCAATTCACCCTCTTTCGCTTCTATTTTGGATGTTTCTTCCAGGATCACCATGTCGCCTTCAATTTCTGTTACTTTATAGGTTGACTTGTACTTCGCAGGCATCTTACCTCCCACTTCCGTAACCTTGTCCCAGCTATCCCCCACTTTTACTTCTTTATTGGGGAAGATATACCAGAACCTTTCCAGCGACTTCGTGATCTCACCTGCATTGAACTGGCCATCAAACTCCTTCATCATTTCGGCCCTTTCTTCCGCAGTAAGATCCAGGGAATCTGCCATGCTCTTAGCCATATTCTCAAAACCCTTCACCTCGGTGATCTTTCCCTCGGCATTCACCTTCATGGTGAATTGCTGCCCCCTGATGGCACCAAATACTTTGTTTATGGCCGCCATGGGGTTTTCCTTCAGGTCGCCGCTGGTGTCAGTCACGGGCTTGTCCGTATCAATATCCAGGTTCATACCGGCAACTGCCGTTTTCATTTTAAATCTTTCAAAAGAGGCATTGATGGTCCTGGCCCCCGCATCCTCGCCGCGTACATCCATAGAATAATAAGTGGTCATATCCATCTTCATCGGCTGGTCCATTATTTCCTGGTCCATACTTATGGTCATTTCATAATCATAGCCCTTGCCGTTCTCCAGGTTAAACTTCAGCATCCTGGAGGCAGTGGATGATTTGGCCGGCTGGCAGGCTTCAAAACTGCTGATAGCAGCCAGTGCGATGACGGCAGTAATAAAAAAGGTGATTTTTTTCATTGCAGGCGTTTAAAATAAATTGAAAAAGAAACAGGGCGCAAAGTTACACGAATGAGTATTTTCGCAAAGAAAGAATTGTTATCATTCCGGTAAAACACATACTGACGCTTTTAAAAAAAGATATTCTGCTGGAACTTAGGCAGCAATACAGCTTTTATGGAGTGCTGTTATACATCGGCGCCACCATATTCGTTTTATTCAATGCGGTGGACGAACCGGAAGCCAAAGTATGGAATGGCCTGTTCTGGGTCATCCAACTCTTTATCTGCATCAATGCTGTGGCTAAGAGTTTTTTGCAGGAAAACAAAGGGAGAATGCTCTACTACTATTCCATTGCCAGCCCCGCCGGTTTTGTACTCGCCAAATTATTGTTCAATTCAATGCTGATGCTGCTGATGAGCATGCTGAGCCTGCTGTTATTTACCCTGTTCCTGGGCAACCCTATGCAAAAAGCAGGGCAGTTTATAGGCCTGGTGTTGCTGGGCGGATGGAGCCTCAGTCTTGTTTTCACTTTTCTCGCCGCCATTGCTGCCAAAGCACAGCAAAATGCAGCTATCATGGCGGTACTGGGTTTCCCCATCATCATTCCGCAATTATTATTATTAATGCGGTTATCCGATGCCGCTTTTGCTCCCTTGCTTACCATTCCCCTCACCACTGTACTATTATTGGTTGTTTTGGATATACTGGTGGTACTGCTTGCTGTTATATTGTTCCCGTTTCTTTGGAAGGACTAAGCCCCTGAACGATGTTCGCAACCTTCGCTTTTAGCTCGGTTGCCTAAAGGGGTACTTAGAACCCATATTCATTATACTTATTGAAAAGACTTTTCTTTTATGATTGTTACCTAATATCTTTTCACGCTGAGCTGGTCGAAGAGTTAGCTATTAACTGAATTGCCCTATTTTTGCCCCCACATTTAA
>JANNUI010000607.1:0-2350 GCA_031395125.1 Chitinophagaceae bacterium
GCTGGAACAATGGTACAATGGGGAACCCATCACTCCAGGCACACCTATCCGGAAAGGCAGTGTGGTTTCATTGGTATTAGGAGACGGAGTGGGAAAGAGGGATTTTGTGGTGCCGGATATTACCGGGATGTCATTTTGCAAGGCGAAGGCGTTCCTGGAAGAAAATGGCATCATCATCGGTGCAATTATAACAGATGCTGATGTGGAAGATACCTGCAACGCTTATATCTATAAGCAAAACCCGGAACGATTTGATGATGAAAAAAAGTTCCAGCGTATCCGCAGCGGGCAAACGATGGATCTGTGGCTCCAACTGGATAAACCGGCAAGGGACAGCCTGAAAAAAGCAAAGGACAATGATCTTCCTGCAAAGCCCGTTAAGCCTGATACCGTTGACAATGGTTATAACTAAAACTGACTGAAGATGCAGAACATTTCTGTGGAAGAACTGAAAGCCCGTATGGATACCGGCGAAAAACTGAACCTGTTCGATTGCCGGGAGCCGTATGAGTATGCCGATTTCAATATCGGCGCCCAACTGATCCCGCTTGGAAAGTTTCAGACCTTCCAGGTGGATGAACTGGAAGACTTGAAAGACGAAGAGGTCATTATCCACTGCCGCAGCGGTGTACGCAGCGCACAGGCCTGCCTGCTGCTTGATACCATGGGATTTAAAAACACAAAAAACCTGACGGGCGGGTTACTCGCATGGCAGGAGAGATTCGGGGGGAAGAGTCTGTAGTCGGGAGTCGGGAGTCGGGAGTCAGGAGTCAGGAGTCGCTTTGACTCCGAACTATGAACTCCAAACTATAACCGGATGTTCACTGCAAGCATAAAGTTCATTCCCGCCATCGGGAAATAATAATTCCCCGTTGTTGTTTCACCGCCATAGATATAACTGAACGTATACCCATTCGGCTCATACCTGATTCCGAAAACATTATTTAACTGTGCAATGATGTTCAATTCCTTCAGCTTTTTCTTTTTGAGGGTATAGATGGCCCTGATATCGTTCACAAAGAAAGCATCCAGCACCCTGCTTTCATTCTGCGTATTGTCTAAGTATTGTTTACTGACATATTTGTTCAGCAAACTCAATTCAATATTTTTTACCGGCAGAAAGTTCAGTGTGACCCCGCCCACAACAGCCGGTGAGAAAGCAATATCGGTTGATGCGTAGTTGTTGACCTTTTGGCCCCCGTTATCGTAATCATCAATATACTCAACGAAATTTTTTACTTTGTTGATGCTGAAAGCAATATTGGCTGACAGATTTATCCATGCATTGCAGCTGGCAGTTCCCTGCAGCTCCATTCCCGCCCTAAAGCTCCTGGGAATATTGGTCCTGGTGTAAGCGCCGGCATCATTTATCTTCCCGGTCAGCACTAATTGATTCTTATAGCGCATGTGATAGAAAGTGGCTGACCAGCTGTAGTTATTTTTTGTTTGTTCGATGCCCAGTTCGGTATCATAGAGCCGTTCCGGTTTGGGTTGCTGTGCAGCTCCTGCCTCAAAATAATACCGGTTCGGTTCTTTATTGGCAATGCTGCAGGACAGGTAAGCTTTCCAGTTGTTCTTTTTATAAACAATACCCGCTTTGGGGTTGAAGAAATTGAAACTGTTTTTTATTAATAGCGTAGGATTATCCCTGAAACCATCAATAGAATATTGAACATGCCTGAACTGCAGATCATAATACAGGCTCCAGTTCTTCCTCGCTTGCGTTAGTTCTTTCAGGTAGAAATTGAGATCCGTTTTCAGCGCATCCAGTTCGTACCATTTGCGGGGGGTGATGGACGCTTTGGAGGCCCAGACCACTTTGCCATAATGATTGCCATCATAGCGTGTATAGCCGCCGCCGAGGGTGGCCTGTGTTTTATTGTCTTTATACTGCAGTGAAAATATGTTGCCGTAAAAATCGTTGTCGAGCCAGAGCTGCCGCACAAAGTCCGATTCAAAAATGGTGTCATTACCATTGACAGGGTAGGGCAGGCCGAATGCTGCAAAATCCTCAGCGGCTTTATACTGCTCATAGTATCCTTTACCGGGTGTGAGAAAGAGTGCGGTATTAAAATGAAACCGCTTGCCGAACTGCTGGTTGAAGAATAACTGGTAATGGGTTTGGGTATAATTATCCGTTTCATTGTCATAAGGCTCACCGGGACTTTCCATGCCCGCATAGTTGATAGTTCTTTTTCCTGTTTTCAGATCGGCTTCGGAAATACCATACCAGGCCTGGTAGGTTTTTTCTTTCCCGGAAAAAATATTCAGCCGCAGCGTGTTTTTATTGCCGGTGTAAGCGGTGCTGAAATAAACGGATTTGAGATCACTGGTTGCCCGGTCAATATAC
>JANNUI010000234.1:0-2932 GCA_031395125.1 Chitinophagaceae bacterium
CTGCCCGATACCAGTGGCACCATCACCGGCCTGTATGATCTTAAAGCTGATTATACCGTGGTGGTTTTCTGGGACCCCACCTGCGGGCATTGCCGTGAAGTTTTGCCCCGGCTTGATTCTTTTTACCGGGCCAAATGGAAATCCGCAGGGCTGAAAATGTTTGCCGTATCCAAAGAAACTGATGGCAGCAAAAAAGACTGGATGGGTTTTGTGCATGACCATAAACTGGAAGAGTGGACCCATGTGTATTATTCCAAAGCTGAAGACAAAATGCGGATCGATGGCAGTATTCCCGGCTATTCGCAGCTCTACGATATACAGACTTTCCCTACAGTATATTTGCTGGATAAAGAAAAACGGATTGTAGCAAAGAAGCTGGCTGTTGACCAGATAGATGAAGTGCTGCAATTGAAACGAAAGGGGCAATGACAATAGACAACGGGTATCCTGAAAAAATATTATGAACAGAATTCTATTACTCATTACAGCTGTTTTTATCTTCATAGCAGATTCTTCCGCCCAAACACTTTTTACATACGGTAGCCAAAGCGTGGATGCTAAGGATTTTCTCAGAGCCTATAACAAGAACAATACCCAGGCTGTAAAGAACAAAGCCAAATCTATCAGCGACTATCTTGAGCTGTACGTCAAGTCCCGGCTGAAAATCCAGGAGGCATACGAAAGACGATATGATACCCTGCCGCACCTGAAGATGGAACTGGCTAATCTCCGCACCCAGATCACTGAAAATTACCTGACCGATCCGGAGATGACGGCCCGCATGATCAAAGAGGCATTTCAGCGCAGCCAGAAAGATGTATATGCCGCTCATATCTTTATTTCCTTCCGGGGAGCTAATGGTTTTATAGACAGTATTGCTGCGCAGAAAAAAAGAGATGAGATACTGCAGCGGTTACAAAAAGGAGAAGACTTCGGGCAAATTGCCAGGCAAAGTTCTGATGATACCAGTGCCAGGAGCAACAGCGGCGACCTGGGTTATATTACCGTTTTCATATTGCCGTATGAGTTTGAAACGGCTGTTTATAACACAGCCGTTGGTAAATATTCTGCCGTGCTGATATCCAGGATCGGCTATCACCTGTTCAAAAATCTTGGTGAAAGAAAGGCAGTTGGCAAGATAAAAGCGCAGCAGATATTGCTGGCCATTCCACCCGGCGCTGATGATGCTGCGAGAAAGCAGATAGCAGCCAGGGCCGATTCATTGTACAAGAGGATAATGGCCGGTGATAATTTCATCAGGCTGGCTTCCGACTTCAGCAATGATTATATTACCGCTGCCTCCGGCGGAATGATGCCTGATATAAGTGTGGGCCAGTATGACCCGGTATTTGAAAAAGCATTGTGGTCGCTGTCAAAAGACGGGGCAATCAGCAAGCCCTTCCTTACTTCTCATGGCTGGCATATCGTTAAGCGTATTTCACTGAAACCCGTTATCACTGACGCCGGCAACAAAGCTTACCAGGATGAACTCAAACAAAAGATCACTGCAGACAGCCGCTGGAAAAATTCCCGGGATTTCATTTACCAGAAAGTGATCGCCAAAAAAGGATTTAAAAAATTTCCTTACGATGACGGGGCCTTCTGGAACATGAGCGACAGTGTGCTGGACCATAAACCCATGACATCCGGATGGGCCATTACTGCCACAACGCCCTTATTTGCTATCGGTGATTCAGTATATAATGCCACCCACTGGGTGAATTATGCGAACATGTACCGCTACAAACAGGACGGCACCGGCGCCAAACCCTGGGAGCAGGTGCGGGAAGAATGGGTGCAGTATTCGTTGTTCGAATATTTTAAGGAACACCTGGAAGAGTTTACGGGTGAGTTCAGTTACCAGATGACCGAGTTTAAAGAAGGCAACCTGTTTTTTGAGATCATGCAGCAGGAAATATGGAATAAGGCCCAGACAGACACGACCGGGCTGATGGTTTTATATGAAAAAAATAAAAAGAACTATCTGTGGAAGCAAAGCGCCGATGCCGTTTTATTTTTCTGTTCTGATTTCAATACAGCCAATACCGTGTATAATAAAATAAAGGGAGATCCTGCCGGCTGGCGGACAGTGACGGATCTATACACAGAAAAAATAATCGGTGATTCATCCCGCTATGAGTGGGAGCAGTTGCCCAACCTGGGCAAGACACTGCCCCGTCCCGGCCTGCTTACTGCACCGCTGCTGAACGCAAGCGATAACACTGCTTCTTTTGTTTATATCGTCCGTGTTTACAACCAGCCCATGCAGCGAAGCTTCAATGAAGCCCGGGGAATGGTTATCAACGATTATCAAACCGTTCTGGAACAACAATGGGATGAAGCGCTGCGGAAGAAATACCCGGTCGCCGTGGATCAAAAAGTGCTGGCGGATATATCCAAATAAATTTAGTTGAATATCGAACAGATGAACAAGGAATAATGAATGAAGAAGTCAGCGATACTTCAAAATTCGTTATTCCTTGTTCGATATTCATTATTTTACAACTCTCTCACCACATTCGCAATTACATGTGGTTTGCCCAGTGTGTAATAGTGTAATACAGGAACGCCGCTTTTTTTCAACCCTTTTGATTGTTCCAGCAGCCACTGCTCGCCCACTTTTTCCACTTCCTCATCTGATTTGCATTTCAGTATCTCACTGCTGAGTGCAGAAGGAAGATCGATGTAGAAAGTCTTGGGAAGCATTGTCAGTTGTTTTTTAGTGGTGATCGGTTTCAGTCCCGGGATGATGGGAACGGTTATGCCCATATCCCGGCAGGCTTTTTCAAATGCAAAAAACCTGGTGTTGTCAAAAAACATCTGGGTAACGATATAATCGGCGCCGGCATCCACTTTCTTTTTCAGGTATTGCAGGTCGGTCTGCATATTCGGCGCTTCAAAATGTTTTTCCGGGTAGCCGGCCACACCAATG
>JANNUI010000254.1:0-11350 GCA_031395125.1 Chitinophagaceae bacterium
GCTGTGTAATAATATCAACCACAAAACAATGCTTGACAAATTCTATATTCTTTTGTTTTGCTACTGCATCTATCAGTGTTCTTTCCATTTCTTTTCCCGTCACATCCTTATGATGCATAATGCGGAACTCTGAATGTCCGCCTTCTTTACCTCTTTTATAATCACCATCTTTTTCTTTGTCAAACCGGGCGCCCCAGTCAATGATCTCCTGTACCCTGTCCGGTCCTTCCTTTACCACAATTTCCACCACTTTTTCATTGCACAGGCCATCCCCGGCTACCAATGTATCTTCAATATGTTTCTCAAAGCTGTCATTCTCCATATCATTGACAACTGCAATGCCACCCTGTGCATACTTTGTATTGGTTTCATCGGCTGCAGCCTTTGTCATCACCAATACTTTCTTATCAGGAAACTGGTTAGCCACTTTCAATGCATATGTAAGCCCTGCTATGCCTGAACCGATCACTAAAAAATCTGTTTGTCGCATGAATCAAAATTAATTGGAATTCGCTGACCGGATGTAAGCGGCGGCTCCCTTTACTATAAATAACTGGGCCAGTCCATAGGTCAGCATGATAAGAATTCCGGCATTTTCAAAAGGGAGATAAAATTTATTAATTGCCAGCACCGAATCTGATATGACAAATAATAGCGCTCCTGTCATCATCTGTTTGCCTGCCGTTTTATTTTTAATATACGACATGTGCAGGGCCACCATCAGCATGAAGCTGATGACAATGCCATATATCCTTACCGGCAGTGTCATATCGCCCAGGTAAGGTGAAAGCCAGAGGATAAGTCCTGCATAATATGCGGTAACCGGAAGCAGTAAAAAAAGTTTGCCTTTGATCCCTTCCCTTGTACGTACCTGGTGAAAGAAAATGATATAAAAAATATGCGCCAGCAGAAATGCTGCTAATCCAAACAGGAAGAAATCACTGATTTTTTCCTGAAACATCAGCAGAATATCGCCGGCCCAGGAAAAAAATAATGCGGCAAGTATCCATTTTATAAACTTTACTTTTGACCTGCTGGTTTCAGCAACAAACCAGCCAATCAATGAAAGAATGATCAGTGGTTTGCAGATGTACTGCAGCATTTCATTCCTGAACAGAATACCTGCCAGGTCCCCCGCAAGGACTATTACAAAAACAATGAACCAGGGGCTTTTCTTCATGAAGTTAATTTAAGGTTCTGTCCAGGCTTCGTTCTCTTTTAATAAATTGACGAGCTCCGCCACTGCCACTTCGCTGTTCACATTTCTCTTAACCACTTCCTTGCCTTTGTACAAAGTGATCTTTCCGGGGCCGCTGCCCACATAGCCAAAATCTGCGTCGGCCATTTCTCCGGGGCCATTGACGATACAACCCATAATGGCGATCTTCAACCCTTTTAAGTGGTTGGTTACCGCCCTGATCCTGGCGGTGGTTTCCTGCAAATCAAATAAAGTTCGGCCGCAACTGGGGCAACTGATATATTCTGTCTTCGAAATTCTTGTTCTTGTTGCCTGTAATATGCTAAAGGCTGTGTTATTAGTAAACTGGTAAATGTCTTTTACTTCAAGATAGGTTTTTCCGGTTGTCTTTATACTCTCTAATTGAGACTTGCCGCTGTAGCCCAGACAAATACCATCACCCATCCCTTCTAAAAACAAAGCGCCGGTTTCCGTGGCGAAGTGAATAAGGTGCTCATCCGGTGTTTGCCAGCCGCTGTCAGTAATCAATATTACAGGGTTCTTAATATTCCTGTTCATCAGTTCAGCAAACATCCGGCGGACGGATTGCATGGCGTTGTTGTTGGTTGAACTCAGGCATATTACTGTTGAAGAGTCATTTGCAATTGCATCAAGATGAGCAGAACTATCTGCTCCATCGTTATAACAATCAATCATCACAAAATTCAGTATTTCACTTTTTGATACAGCATCTGCATACCCGCTGTCGCTGAAAATAGGGAAATAAACCTCACCCCCTGCCCCTCTCCACTTCTTGGCGAGGGGAGAATTCGCAGACTCCAGCCAGGTATCAGGGTAAACAATCACTTTCAGAGTTCCGGGTAATGCAAAATCCAGCAACTGGTTTCCGGTAAATATATAATCTGCCGCTGCGTCGCTGATGCTCCACTTATCTGTTGCCTCATCATAAGTGTATCCAATGCTCTGTAAGTGTTGCAAAGTTATTTTTTCAATCTTACTTAAATCAGCAATAACAACAGGCACTTGCTTGCCCCCGATAATACCAACAGCAAATGTTTCCCTGCGCTCATAACTGAACGGGTCATAAGGCAACTTTATATTTTGGGATTCTAACTCCCCCCTTGCGGGGGTGGGGGGGCTGTATCTCTTCACCAAATCCATACACACCGGTATTTCAAACTCCGGGTCTTCCGTTAACGACACCCGGATAGTATCGCCAATTCCATCTTCCAGCAATGTGCCAATGCCCACAGCAGATTTTACTCTTCCGTCTTCCCCATCCCCGGCCTCTGTTACGCCGAGGTGCAATGGATAGATCTCTCCGAATTCGCTGAACATTGTTTTGATCAGCAACCGGTAAGCCTGCACCATTACCTGCGGGTTACTGCTCTTCATGCTCAGCATAATGTTGTGATAGGTTTCTGCCCTTGCTATCCGCAAAAACTCCATAGCGCTTTCCACCATACCCATGGGCGTATCACCGTAACGGCTCATAATACGGTCACTGAGAGAACCATGATTGGTGCCGATCCGCATCGCCGTTCCGTATTCTTTGCAGATCTTTATCAACGGGGTAAACCGTTCCCGGATGCGTTCAATTTCTTCTGCATATTCAGCATCGGTATATTCAATTTGTTCAAATTTTTTCTTGTCCACATAATTACCGGGGTTCACCCTTACCTTTTCAATTATCCTGGCAGCTATTTCTGCCGCATTGGGTGTAAAATGAATATCGGCAACAATCGGGGTATTGTATCCTCTTTTGCGGAGTTCATTCTTAATGTTTAGTAAGTTCTCCGCTTCTTTTTTGGAAGGTGCGGTGATACGTATCAGTTCTGAACCGGCCTCAATACAGCGAATGCTTTGCTCCACGGTGGCCATTGTATCCATGGTATCTGTCGTGGTCATCGTTTGCACACGGATAGGATGATAATTGCCCAGCAACAGGTTGCCGATCCTGACTTCTCTTGTTGCAAGCCTTTTGTATTCAGTAAGTGATTCGCAATAGAATTGCATGAACTAATGTGCTGATTTGATAATGTGCTAATTCGTTTATGTAAGATGCCCAAAGTTAAGCAAACTCTTTTATCCCGGGCGGGACGTTAGCACATCAGCACATTTCCCAATTAGTCAATTAAGCTTACCAATCTTTGGCCTGTGAGCCTCCAGCTTTGTTCTTTTCTTTTTGCAGCCGCTGCTGCACTTCTTTTTCTTTTTGCTGAAGCAGTTTCAGCCGCTGTTCCGCTTCTTTGGGGTTCATTTTAGACTGTGGTTGTTTTTGCTGCTGTTGTTCCTGTTTTTTCCTGTCTTTCTTTTCTTCCTTTTTAGGAGGAGGCGTTTTCTTTTTCAGTTCGAGCAGGGCCTTTTGCAGGTTTTCCCTTGCCTCTTTGTCCCCGGGGTCATTCCGCAAAGCATTCTTGTAGGCTTCAATACTTTCTTCCAGATTTTTCTGCTGACTCAGTATCACTCCCTTGTTATAAAAGGATCTTGCCTTCAGGTACTTCCCTTCTGCTTCCTCCGAAGGAGTCCACTCGGACCGGCCCAGCGAATTAAATATTTGCACTGCTTCCACTTTTTGATCCTGCCTATACAATGTATTGGCCTGGTTGAACTTTGCGGTTTTGTTATCCGGTTCAGCTTGTAATGCTTTGCTGTATTCCGCAATAGCTTTACCGTATTCCTGCTTCTTATAAAATTCATTACCCATACGGATGGATCTTTCCGCAGGTGTTGACTGGCCAAATGAAAGCTCTGCAAAAAATAAGCTCCATATCGCCAGTTTCCATCTCATGCGTTTATCTTTTTTCCTGCCGTGCCGGCCTTACTCCGCTGAAGCTTCAGTGAAGACGATGCAGGCAGGCTTTCCGGGATAAAATTCTCTGCCAGCAGCAACAGAAACATTGCAGCGACCAGCCAGATATAAAATGTTTTGAAGCTCATTAATGACATATCGCTGAAGGATTTCCGTTCAATCTGGGAAAGCTGTGCTTTTATCATCGCTACAGCCTCATCGCTTCCCTGCAGGTGGATATAGAGCCCGTTTGTTTTTTCTGCGACTGATCTTAATACAGCATCGTTCAATTTGGAGATGACCGTATTACCGGATGCATCTTTCTTATTTTCACCGGTAAGAAGATCCGGGATAAAAGCGCCTTCCGCTGAACCCACCCCGATGGTATTGATCATCACCCCTCTTTCAGATAGATCTTTTGCCGTTTTCTCCGCATCGTTATCATGGTCTTCCCCATCGGAGATCAGGATGATGGTCTTAAATCTTTTGTCTGTTGTACTGAATGCACGGGCACTCATATCCAATGCATCGCTGATGACAGTGCCCTGTTGCGGCACCGCATCCGGGCTGGCCGCCGAAACAAACAGTTTTGCAGCGCCATGGTCAGTTGTAAGCGGCATCTGCATATACGCCTTACCGGCAAAAAGTATCAACGCGATCCTGTCATCCGGCATTTCATCCATCAGTTTGCCAACAAACTGTTTCGCTCTTTCCAACCTGTTTGGCGCCAGGTCGGCTGCCAGCATACTCCTGCTTACATCTATTGCTACAGCAATATCAATCCCTTTTCGCTTTACATTATCTGTATCACCAATATTACCCGGGTTCATGGCAGCCAGTATACCTGCGGCCATCGCAAAACCTATCAGGATGAATTTCCAGGTGAATAGTTTTGAAGAATAGTTTTGTGTGAGGGCATTCACGAGTTTCTCATCCCCGATCCTCTTTCTTACTTTTTTTTTCCAGTACAAAAAAGCAGCAAACAGGACGATGAGTGCCAGCAGTACCAGCCAGAGCCACATGAAGTTTTTATAGTGAAACTGAAAGTTCAATCCGAAAGTTTAACAAAAAACGTACTGGCATCCTCCCAGCAATAATTAAACCACATTGGGGAAAAATGAGCAGGGTTACATCTTCCCTTCAAAAAAACCCATCTGCTTTAATATATCCTTCAGCATTTTCATCCGGACCGGTTTCATATCAAATTTTTTATCCGGTGATTCAATGTTGAGCACAAAGAAGTAAGGATGGCTGTTTTCTTCGATCCAGCCGACAATCCAGCCCAGTGCATGGTCTTTTTCGGTAAATCCCCAGCCTGTTTTATAAGCAAGACGGTAATTGGCATTGTTTTCAAACAGCATGGCCCTTTTAACCATTTCCTGGTAGCTTTTGAAAAAAGGAAGCTGGTCAAAATAGAGCCGCTTCACCAGGCCCACCTGCTGGTCAGGGGTAACCTTCAGTGAATTGTCCAGCCAGAAACTGTCAACAGCTGATCTGATCACTACTTTTTCATCCGCTGTTCTGGCACCATACTTCAGGCTGTCGAGCCACAGTTGCATGGTATCCTTTCCAATTCTCCTGGCCACTTCCTGGTAATAATAAACGGAGGAGACCCTGAATGCCTCATACATGGTCAGGTCTTTATTACAGTCATCTGACCAGCGTTTCACCCCGTCCCATTTGATCACCATGCTGTCGTTCACGATCTTTCCTGTTTGCAGACCGATCAGTGAGTTTACGATCTTGAATGTGGAGGCAGGCAGATAGCTGCTGTCGCGGTAACGGCTGAGGTTGTAAACAGTGAATTTGCCGGTAGCGTTGTTCATCAGGGCGAAGCAGCCTTCCACTTTATGTTCATCAAAATATTTTTTCAGGCTGTTGTCCTGCTTTACGTTGTTTTGCGAGCAGGAAGAAAAAAAGGCAATAAACAATACGCAACAGGCAATATTTCTCATCTGTTAATGAAATTTCGGCAAAGGTAATATCATTGTACCCGTTTTAGAACAGCTTTTTGGTAACTACCCACCTTATAGCTGTCAACCTGCGGGCTGTCTTCTGTTCCCTTGCCGGTCGTCACCAGGGGTTTGGCGCCGATACTGTAAAATTCAACTACCAGTTTATCATTCTCCATCCAGTAACTGTTAATGATGGTGGAAGTTTGCACAGTGAAGGCCCCGCAAAATTTATGGCCCACCCAAAACTGGTCGAGTACGATGCCGTTCAACTCATCAATCACCCAGTGACCCTTAGCCGGATCTTTTGCTTTTAGCAGGTAGGGGCGGCTGTCTTCAGCCGCCGGACCATAGATCAAATGCCAGCTGTAGTTCCCGGCACTGTCGCCCCGCCCTTGGTCGCCGGAGGCTTGCCGAAGGTCGTACTGAATACGGAGTTCCATATTCACTTTCTGTGGCTCCTTACTGCCGGTCTTGAACCATTGCAGTTCACCTTTCCAGTTGCCCAGCCAGTTATCGGGGAAATTTGTTGACTGGCCCGAACCTTGCAGATACAGAAAGAAAGCCGGAATAAGAAGAAAGAGATTTTTCATGAGCTGTATTTGTTTACTGCTTTACCTTTCTAAGGCTTCGCAGTATGTCGCAAAAATAAAAATCCCGGCTGATAACCGGGATGATTTAAACTCGTTGGGCTTTCCTTTACTAAAGGTAGAAACCACCTTTTTGCTTGTAGTGTCTTACTCCGTTACAATCTCTTCTGGATGAAGCGCAGGAGCTTAACACAAATAGTACTGTGGCAACAAAAGCCAGGCTTAACAATAATTTTTTCATACTTAGTTTACAAGTTGGGTACAGCTATGCCGTACATAAAAAAAACAGTTAAGGAAATTCCAAAGGATTTTGGTGGAGTAGAGTTTAAACCATCGTAGTAGAAAACGAAAATAATACCCTGTTATTGCTTCTCATAGCTTTCGGCGGTATTTTTTTCAGCGGCTATCGGAAAACTACGGGCAAAGCCTTATTTATCGTAAAAGTCCGGGCATGTTCAAGATGGATTTTGATCAAATCCGGTTAAAAAACTGAATTTTCATTTAAGCACCCCCAGTTTCCTCCCGATCTTCGTAAACGCTGCAATTGCTTTGTCAAGGTGAGGCTGTTCGTGGGCTGCACTTAATTGCATCTTTATCCTGGCCTGTCCCCCGGGACGTAAAAGCCCGAATTATTGTATCATTTTCAATATAGACGGTAAGTCCTTGATCGTTAATTCCCGTGCTCTTACCCACTTCAGGTAGTGTCTCGTTTTGAATTCATGCGGAAAGCGCGGAGTTCACTGAGCCTTACAGATCAATAGATTTTCTCTGCGATCCCTGCGTGATCTGCGTGAAAACTTTCAAACTAACCCACTACCCGACTTCCCGGCAAACTGATACATTACCCGAATTACATTACTTTTGTTTCAATTTAAAACGAGAATCATGAAAAAATTCTCTCCTTTGTTGCTGGCCACCCTGTTATTGCTGGCCGCCTGCAATAATAATAAGTCAAAAGAGACGACCAATAATGGGGATGATGGCAAAGAAAAAGTAACTACCGACCCGAATGCCGGGCAAGACCTGACAGATCAGTTAAGTAAGCTGACACCCGCGACAGCGGACCAGATGAGAACTTTGATACCCGCAACCCTGGTGGGGATCGCAAAGACCGGTGAGAATGTCAGGGAAGTCGATGGTACCATGTTTTCATTCGCCTATTATACAAAGGATGACACCAGCTATATGAAGCTAAGCTTTTATGATTGCGGCGGCAGCGCGGGGGCGGGTGTCTATAGTATGCATCTCCAGGACTTGTCGAGTCCACCTGTGGAAGAAGCGAAGAAGTATTCCAAAACGATCGACTTTAATGGTGGAAAAGCCATCGAGGCATGTAATATGCTATACAGGAACTGCACCCTTTCTTATTTTGGCGGTAATCGCTACCTGGTCATCATAGATGAGATCAATCTCGGTGGAGTAGCGACACTGAAACAGGCAGCGGCTGAATTGAAATTTAAATAGACCACGAAATCGTTGAAATAAAAAGACGTTCATTCCGGAACGTCTTTTTATTTTGGATGCTATATGATTCAACTAACATCGGCCCTTGTCGATACGCCACTGTTCTTCAAAACCCCCAGTTCTTTACCGATCTTGGTGAAAGCTGTGATCGCTTTATCGAGATGATGGGTTTCATGTGCCGCGCTCAATTGTACCCTTATTCTTGCTTGTCCTTTCGGCACAACGGGGAAAAAGAAGCCGATCACATAAATGCCTTCATCCAAAAGTTTAGTCGCCATGTTTTGGGCCAGCACCGCATCATAGAGCATGATGGGAACGATGGGGTGATCGCCGGGTTTGATATCAAAACCCGCTTCGGTCATTTTACTGCGGAAGTATTTGGTATTATATTCAAGTTTATCCCGCAGTTCGGTAGTTTCAGTCAGCATATCCAACACCGCAATGGATGCTCCCACTATGGATGGAGCAACTGTATTGCTGAATAAATAAGGCCTTGATTTCTGCCGGAGCATTTCGATCACCTCTTTTCTGCCGGATGTAAACCCACCTGAAGCACCACCCAACGCCTTGCCCAATGTACCGGTGATGATGTCAATTTTTCCCATCACACCCCTGTATTCATGAGTACCACGGCCTGTCTTGCCCAGGAAGCCTGAAGAATGGCATTCATCTATCATAATACAGGCATCATGCTTTTCTGCCAGCTCAACGATCTTATCCAGTTGGGCGATCGTGCCGTCCATACTGAAAGAACCATCTGTAACGATGATGCGGCTGCGGCAAGCGGCGGCCTCTTTCAATTTTGCAGCCAGGTCTTCCATATTATTATGCTCATACCGGAAACGCTGTGCCTTGCACAATCTTACTCCATCAATGATCGAAGCATGGTTCAGCGCATCGGAGATGATGGCATCCTCCTCATTGAAGAGCGGTTCAAACACCCCGCCGTTGGCATCAAAAGCGGCTGCATACAATATGGTATCTTCTGTCCCCAGGAATGCAGCAATCTTTTCCTCCAGTTCTTTATGAATATCCTGTGTGCCGCAGATAAAACGAACACTGCTCATACCATAGCCCCGGTGGTCGATCGCCTGGTGCGCTGCTTCAATAATCTTTGGGTGACTGGATAGACCCAGGTAGTTATTGGCACAAAAATTCAGTACTGTTTTCCCATTCACCACTATCTCAGCTCCCTGCGGACTGGCAATAATTCTTTCCGTTTTAAAAAGACCTGAGGCTCTTATCTCCTCTACTTCCTTAGCTATCCGCTGAACTAATCTTTCGTTCATATGGTTTTATTTGAGGCAAATATAGATACTTGCAGGTATGGTTCCGGCAGCCGGAAGCGATACGGTTCATCGGGTGATTCCCGCATTCTATTGCCAGGGTCTGGCTGTTCATCAGATTTGGTTTGCTGCATTTCGGCGTAAATTTTATGTTTACTGTAACATTTTCGCCAATACTTTCGTCAAACTGCAAAACCACAACCATGAAGAAAAGAAACAGATTAATCGTGATTGCATTTGTCCTGGCGCTGGGTGCCGGGCTTATTGTGTTAACTTCTTCAGCTTCAGATAAAAAGAGAAGCCAATCCCCCTCCAGCTGCAAAAAGACCGAAAAGCAATGCAGTGAAGAGAATAAAAAGAGCGGACCTGGTGAACTCATCATGGATAACATGTCCCGCCAATTTATCAGCATTTTCCCTTTTTAGTACCTGATTCTCAATATGTAACCAGAATATTTTTTTCTTTCCAGCTGTAACTTTTACACCTGCCATCCGTTTCATTCATCAGGCAGGTGATAATAAATTATATTTTTGTTTACCCAACGAAGCTTTCGCCTCTTTTACAACTCTGGCGGATAAATTAGCGTAGTTGGGAGCTGCCAACCGGCTGTATACTTGTACTACGAAGCTTTGACTTAAGTGATGTCTGAAAGCAAGGAGACAGACCGTTATTCTCGAAAAGAGCGAAGTAGTATGACTGAAAGGGAATACAATGAATGTGTAACTGCTTATGCAGACAATGTTTACCGCTTCATCCTGAAGAATCTCCGCCATGAGGAGGATGCAAGGGATGTGGTGCAGACCGCTTTTGAAAAAATGTGGCGCACCCGGGACGAAGTGGATGCGCAGAAAAGCAAGTCCTACCTTTTCACAGTTGCCTATCACCAGATGATCGACCATATAAGAAAAGTAAAGCGGATACAACTGCGCTCAGCGTTCAGCGACGAGGCAAGGGTGGAAAGCAGACCCGTGAATAACCTGAAAAAAGTACTCGATGAGGCCCTGAGCCGTCTGAGTGAAACACAAAGATCACTGGTGCTGCTGAAAGATTATGAAGGATACAGCTATGAAGAGATAGGCCGCATTATGAACCTGAACGAAAGCCAGGTAAAGGTTTACCTGCACCGGGCAAGGGTTCAGCTCAAAGGGTATTTAGTGAAAATGGAAAATGTTATTTAAAGAATGAGCATCAACCGCCATAATTACGAAGAGTATTTTATCCTTTATATGGATAATGAACTGGGCAGCGAAGAACGCCTGATGGTGGAGGCGTTTGTACAGCAACACCCTGACCTGAAAGAAGAACTGGACAACCTGCTTCAATACAAACTGGCACCCGATACCGATATTGTTTTTGAAGGGAAAGAAGAATTGCTGAAAGAAAACGGCCACTCACTCATTACAAGCAGCAATTATGAAGAATGGTTTTCCCTTTACATAGATAATGAACTGACGGCTGAAAAGCAACTGCTGTTTGAGAGATTCATTTCGTCAACTCCATCTGCAAAGAAAGAACTTGAATTGCTGCAGCAAACAAAGCTGTTGCCTGAGCCAATTGTATTTGCCCATAAAGAATCATTATACCGCAGGGAAGAAAATCCAGATAGCTATCGGGAAAGAAGAATACTACCCTTCCGCTGGAGAGCCGCTGCCGCTGTATTGATCCTGGCGCTGGGTACTTCAGCCGTACTGTTATTGAATAAAAAACCTGCTGATGATCCCGGTGTGGCAGCTACAAAGCCAAAGCAGCAAACGGATCCGGTTGAAAACAAGATTTCTGTTCAACCTGAAAAAAATAACAGTGATGCTGTGGCTTCGGAACAGAAAAACAGTCCTGCAGCCGCTCCCTTAGTGGCTGAAGTAAAAGATCAGCCTGGTGTTCAGGTGAAAAATAATAATACCAGCAGGACAATAGCTGCCGTTAATAAGAAAACCATTGCTCCGGAAAATAAAACAACCAATAGCATCCCTGCTGTAATTAAGAAAGATGAGCCGGTTATTGCCGAAAATAAGCCTTCCAATAACCTGCCTCAGCCGCTTATTAACCCCAATGCTGTAAACAATAAACCA
>JANNUI010000265.1:0-2256 GCA_031395125.1 Chitinophagaceae bacterium
TTAAATGAAAAAATATCGAGTGATATTCAAAAAGGTCTACGATTTGGACGTGGAAGCAAAAGACGAAGATCAGCTGACGGTGGCCATGCAGCAGGTAATTAATACATATTCCAAATTTGACCGGAAAGCCATTGCCGCAAAAGCTACCCTGCGGTTCAGCTATGAGACAGTTGGCAAACAGCTTGATTCAATTTATGAATCAATACTAAAAGGCAACTAACCTTTCAGCTTATTCACCAGCGCAATGTATTCCTGCATGGCGTCCCCGGATGTTTTTCCTTTAAGGGAAGCCCATGCATCATATTTGGCTTTGCCTGCAAAATCAAAGAGGTTAGCGGGCGGCTCCGTGTTCACATCGCCGATGCTTCCCTGTTTATACAATGAATACAATTGCAGCAGCACATCATTGGATGGTTTTTCAGAGAGATTTTTGCTGTCGGCCGCGGCCTGTTCAAATTGTTCTTTCAGTTCCATTGTTATAGTTGTATTGTATCAGCTTTTCCTGGCATTCTCAATAAAAACGGATTGCACTTCGTTTTTGCGTTCGATCATACGGAAAAAATCATCGAGATAATTAGTCATTCCCCGGCGCACCCTTTCACTCAGCAATGTAAAATTGTTGACGATGGCAAGGATAGCAGCTTTTTTACTCCGGAATACATCAAGCGTCATCTGCAGTTCTTCCATGCTCCTGGGGAACCCCCGGTACACCCTTTCAGTTACTTTTTCGGTCCCGATTATTTCGTTGGGCACAGCATAGCTGGCATCCACCAGCCCGCAGTAATCGAAATCGTAGGGAACTGTATAGGGCAGCATCGCCGGGTTATCCTTTTTGAAAATGATTTCGATATTATGTTCATTTGGCACGGCCCAGTCGGTATTGCCGATCATATACTGGAAAATAGCTACCATGGTCATCATATCCCTGTTGGTAGATTCGGTAAGAAACTGGCCATGTGGTCTTTTATGGCAACCATTGCGACGGGCCATATCGCCATCATCTTCCAGGAGGAAAGAGTACTGGCTGAAAGGCTTGATTCGGCCGCGGGTATCGTTGTACGTGGTTTTCACAAGCCGGACCCGGAAACTTATATCCGTAAGCTGGTTGCAGATCTTGTACACCAGGAATTCTTTTAGCAACAATTCTTCATCACCCGAAGCAGCGCCGCAGGCAATTACCAATTTTAATTTACCCAGGGAAGAGAGCCGCGGTGAAGTGGCATTCCTGAACTGCATCATAATGGGAGGGATACGGCAATAGTCCCGGCGGAATTTTCCCCGCGGACCCACCTGTATGGCTTCATCAATTACTACGCCATCAGGAAATTTCATCTTCACGGTGGCGGGCTGAAACACATCCTGTCCATTTTCCGTTTGCAGCGATTTGATATCGGTGGTCAGGTCCATTTCGATGAGCGGCTCGTCGGCAAAAAACTTCAGGCTGTCCACCTGCTGGGCGGAAGTTTGCAGTGCGGCAAGAAGTGAAACTGAAATGACCAGTAAGCGGAATCGTAAGTATTTCATACCAGGTTCTTTTATTGGCTTTATGAATAAAATGAAAATACAGAAAATTAAACTGACCCACTACCCGGATTCACTATTTAAGCACCTCTTCGATCACCTTGCCCACATTCCCGTTAGGCGCCTGTATTTTCAGCAGGGCGGCAAGTGTCGGCGCTATATCCGTCATATAAGTTTCACGGTTGGTTTTCCCTTTTCGGATTCCCCATCCATACCAGAGCAGCGGGATATGGGCATCGTAAGGATTCCACAGGCCGTGGGTGGTGCCGGTATTACTCCAGGCATCAATATATCCAGGTTTTAAGATCAATTGTATATCCCCATTTCTTTTCGGATAGTAGCCATTGTTCAGCATGGTGCGGATGGTGGCCGGCAGCGGGGTTTCATTCAGGTCTTCTAAGGCAAAAACACGGTCAATACCCGGCTCATACCGCAGCCTTTTTATAAGCCCTTCAGTGATTTCCTTTTCATCCAGCTTTGCTGAATCAATGGCCGGGTGGTTCAGGTGCAACTGGTAATTGTCGTCAGAGACGATGATGGTGTTGATCTTATATTTTTCAGCAAGCTCTTTGTTTACCCTGGTTATTAATGTGCCCATGAACACCCGGCCGCCGGGCAGATTGTTTTCCAGGTTAAACTCCGGAATATGTGCCACCCCATGATCAGCCGAGAGAAATACGGTGTATTGCCCTTTCCCCACTTTCAGGTCCAGGAAATCAAGCAGGCTGCCCAGGA
>JANNUI010000288.1:0-4825 GCA_031395125.1 Chitinophagaceae bacterium
GAAATCAACTTTATCCTGAAGCAACAGGAAGTGACATTGGCTGAGGCGGTGGTAAAGACCGGGGAGGACCCGGCTTACGCCATCATCCGCAACGCCATAAAGAAAAGAACATACTACCGGGACAACCCCGCGGAATTTCAATGCAGGGTTTATAACAAGGGGCAATTGCGGATGATGGATTATCCCAAAATATTTCTCGGGCAGAAAGTGGACTTTGAGGATGGCGACACCAGTAAGCGGAAAATGATCTACCTCTCTGAAACCATTTCCAACTATTCTGTAAGCAGGCCCAAAAAAGAAAAAGTGGAAGTGATATCTTCCCGTGTAAGCGGGCAGAGCGACGGTTTTGGTCTCAGCGCCCCGAAGTTTTTCTCTTTTTATGATGACAATGTTTTTATCGGCAACAACCTCAACCCAAGAGGGTTCATTTCTCCCATATCGGAGAATGCCCTGCATTATTACAAATACAAACTGGAGGGTAGTTTTTTTGAAGACAGCAACCTGATCAGCCGCATCAAAGTAATCCCCAGGAGAAAGTATGAGCCTTTGTTCAGCGGGTACATCTCCATCGTCGAGGAAGACTGGCGGATCCACTCCCTTCAGCTTCAGTTATTAAAGGAATCGCAGATGGAACTGGTAGATACGTTAAGGATTGAGCAGTTGTATCACCCGGTTGATAAAAACAACTGGTTTATCAGCAGCCAGGTTATTTACCCGTCCATCAGGATATTCGGTTTTGATGCCTATGGCAGTTTTGTCAATGTATATTCCGAGATAAACACCGACCCCGTTTTCACTGCCAGGACGTTTAACAATACTGTTCTGAAATACATCGACAGCGCCAACAAGCGCAACCTGGAGTATTGGGAAAAGAACAGGCCGGTGCCGCTGATGGAGGATGAAGCAAAGGATTACAAGAAAAAAGACAGTCTCGAACTGGCAAAAAAAGATCCCCGCTATCTTGATTCATTGGACAGGAAAAGAAATAAAATAACGCTTCCGGGTGTGCTGTTGTTCGGGCAAACATTTGCTAAGGAAAGAAATAGAACGTCACTGGGTTTTCCTTCATTGCTTGATATGGTATCCTTCAATCCGGCAGAAGGCTGGGTGGTAAGTCCCGGTTTCACCTGGTCAAAAAGACTTGATACTACCTCATCTGGCCGTAAGCGGATCAGCATATCCACCAATCTCCGCTATGGATTTTCGAACAGGCATTTCAATCCTTATGTTACTGTTCGTTATTCCTTCGGGAAAAAATATGCATCAACCATTTTGCTTTCAGGAGGCAGCCGGGTGTTTCAGTTCAACAATAACAGCCCGATCGGAGAGAAAGGGAATTCGCTTAGCAGTTTGCTGAGCGAAGAGAACCGCATTAAAAGCTATGAGGCCCGTTATGTCCGGGGTAGTTTCAGAAAAGGGATCGGCGATGGTTTCTCCTGGGTGGCAGGTTTCCAGTACCAGGACAGGAGGCCTTTGAACAACACAACAGCTTACACCTGGCGGGATAAAGCCGGCAAAGCTTACAGTCCCAATTATCCTAATGAGATACTGACGGAAAACATTCATCGGCACCAGGTATTCTTTACCCTTTTTGGCATCACCTGGCAGCCGGGCGCCCGGTATATTGAACTGCCCGACCGGAAGATCAATATCGGGTCAAAGTATCCTGTATTCTCGCTTACCTATACCCGCAACTACAGTAAATTCTTTGGCAGCGATGCTGATTTCAGCAAATGGAAATTCAGTATCAGGGATGATGTGAACTTAAAACTGGCCGGAACATTCAGGTACAGGGCAGGAATGGGTGGTTTTCTTGATAATAAAAGGGTTTATGTCCCTGATTACAATCATTTTAACGGAAATATCTCCACTTTCGCCACGGAGTACCTAAACAGCTTTCAACTGCTGCCTATTTACCAGTTCAGCAATATCTCAAAGTTTTACGCATTGGCACATATTGAGCATAATTTCAAGGGATTTCTCACCAATAAAATACCCGGTATTAAAAAACTCAACCTCTACCTTGTTGCCGGTGGAAATGGTTTCTATTATAAAGATGCCAACTACTTCGAGATCTTCGGGGGTATTGATAATATCTTCAAACAATTCAGGGTTGATTATGTACAGTCTTACCTGAATGGCAAACCCTGGCAAAGCGGTTTCCGCATCGGACTTAGCAGGATAGGGGGACAGCGGGGAGATGACTGGCCTTGATGAGAAGAAGAGCCAAGAACCAAAAAAACAAGAACCAAAGAAATAAGTGCAAAGAACCAAGGACCGAATAAAGCAAATGCTGCGAGCCACGAGCGATGAGTCGTCAGTCACGATAATCTAACATCTAACTTCTAAAATCTAACATTATCTTTACCCTGCTTTAGAATTTTGCCCGACCTGCGATCGGGATTCTGCAAGCACAGGATTAAAATTCATCACCATGGCACCATTGCACAACCGCATCTCCCGAAGGGAGCTGAAGGAACTTATTCAAAAAGACCCCATTCCAAGGATCACCCTTTCTTATTATTGCTATTTCCCTATCCACGAACCAGTAACCTTCCGTAACCAGTTGTACAAACAATTCAATGAATTGGGAGTGCTGGGGCGGATCTACCTGGCAGAGGAAGGCATCAATGCCCAAATAAGTATCCCCACTCATAACCTGGAAGCATTCAGGTCATGCCTGTACTCGTATGAGCCCATGAAGGGCCTCCGCCTGAATATTGCAGTGGATGACGACGCCCGTCCGACCGATTCATCCGGGCGGAGTAAAAGTTTTTATGTACTCGACATTAAAGTAAGAAAGAAAATTGTGGCGGACGGGATCAACGACCCTTCGTTCAGCATGGCCAATAAAGGCAGGTATGTAAATGCCCAACAGTTCAATGAGCTGACAAAGGACCCGGATACCATTGTTATTGACATGCGGAATCATTATGAGTACGAAGTAGGCCATTTTGAAAATGCAATGGAGATACCCAGCGATACTTTCCGGGAACAGTTGCCCATGGCAGCGGATATGATGAAGGATAACAAAGACAAGAACATCATCATGTACTGCACCGGCGGCATCCGTTGTGAAAAAGCTTCAGCTTATATGCTGCACCAGGGCTTTAAAAATGTTTTTCACCTGGAGGGCGGTATCATCAATTATGTAAACCAGGCCAAACAGATGAGGCTGGATATTAAATTTCATGGAAAGAATTTTGTGTTTGACCAGCGGTTGGGCGAAAGGGTGACGGAAGAGATCATATCTCAATGCCATCAGTGCGGCAAACCAGCCGACACCCATGTAAATTGTGTAAATGATGCCTGTCATCTTCTTTTCATTCAATGTAATGATTGCAGGGAAAAAATGAAAGGAACCTGCAGCAGCAAATGTTTTGACTTTATTCATTTGCCGGAGGATGAGCAGAAAAAAAAGAGAAGCGGCATTGATAAAGGCAGGAATGTGTTCAACAAATCAAAAGCCTTAAAGCTGCCGGGCAGTTATACTTCAGGGATGCGTAAAGGATAGGTACTCTTTACCTGTTTATCCAACCGGATATCCGGGACAGGTCCACATTGCCGCCGCTTAAGATGATGCCAACATTTTTGCCCCTGAATTTTTCTTTGTGTTTCAGGATTGCTGCCAGTGGAACAGCGCCACTGGGCTCAATGACTATTTTCATCCGTTCATACACTAATTTCAGCGCGACAATTATTTCTTCATCGCTTACAGTGAAGATATCTGTTACCTTCTGTCGGATGATGGGAAATGTTTTGTCGCCCAGTTTGGTGAGCAGTCCGTCTGCAATGGTATTAATATAAGGGGCCGTTTCAATTTTTCCGCTCTGTAAGGAAAGTATGGCATCGGCAGCGCCTTCGGGTTCACCCGCATATACAGATGCCGTGGGTAAAAAATATTCAGCACTCAGACAGGTGCCGCTGAGTAACCCGCCACCGCCTACCGGTGCGATGATGGCATCAAGCTTTCCGGCATCCTCGATCAGTTCCTTACAGCAGGTGGCCTGGCCGGTGATGACCCGGTGATCATTATAGGGATGAATGAACTCAGCACCGGTCTTGTCAACGATCTGCTGCAAGGTAGCTTCCCTTGCTTGCTGCGTCGGTTCACAAAAGGTTATTGCAGCCCCGTAATCCCTTACGGCATCAACTTTTACTTTTAGTGAGTTATCCGGCATTACGATATAGGCTTTGGTGCCCGCCTGCCGGGCAGCATAGGCGATGGCCTGTGCATGATTGCCGGAGGAATGGGTGGCAATTCCGTTTTGCAGTTGCTCTTTTGAAAGCAATGTGACCGCATTCATGGCCCCCCTGATCTTGAATGCCCCGATCTTCTGGAAATTCTCGCATTTGAAAACAAGGTCAGCCCCGGCCATTTTATTCAAAGTTGCCGAACGAAGCAGAGCTGTGCGGTGGATGAAAGGCTTTATCCGCTGATGTGCTTCTTCGATCTGTTCTTTGGTGATCGTCATCTTTAAAAATTAAGAGAGGGCAGCAATACAATCGATTTCAATTCCGCAACCATGGTTAAGCTGGTTACAGGGCACTACGATCCTGGCCGGGCGGTGCTCACCCATGATGGCCGCAAATGTTGCATTGAATTTTCCCCAGTTGCCGATGTCGGCAATAAATACATTGACTTTTAAGATCCGGTCAAGGCTGCTTCCGCTGGCTTTTAGTATCGTTTCAATGTTCTTCATGCAAAGGGTGGTCTCTTCTTCAATGGATCCTGTTTGTGGTACGCCTTCGCTGTTGAGGGGAAGCTGTCCGCTAACAAACACCAGCCCGTTGTAAACGATGCCGGGAGCATAGTGGCCTTTGG
>JANNUI010000297.1:0-5469 GCA_031395125.1 Chitinophagaceae bacterium
AAAAAAGAGGATGGCAGTGTGTGGATTGACCTGACAGCCGAGGGACTGGACGAGAAACTGGTGCTGCGGAAAGATGGAACTTCTGTTTACATCACCCAGGACCTGGGTCTGGCACAGCAGAAATATGATGAATTTGCCTACGATCAGAGTCTTTATGTGATCGCAGATGAGCAGAACTACCACATGAAAGTGCTGAAACTGAGTTTACAAAAACTGGGTAAACCTTACGCTGATGGTATTGACCATTTAAGTTATGGCATGGTGGAGCTTCCCAGCGGCCGGATGAAGAGCCGGGAAGGCACCGTGGTGGATGCCGATGATATGGTGGAGGAAATGGTGAATGTGGCAAAAAACAAAACAGAAGAGCTTGGAAAAGTAAAAGATTTTACCTCAGAGGAACTGAAAGAACTGTATGATACGATAGCCCTTGGTGCTTTGAAATTTTTCCTGCTGCGGGTAGACCCGAAAAAACGGATGATCTTTAATCCTGAAGAGTCCATCGATTTTCATGGTTTTACCGGGCCGTTTGTGCAGTATGCCCACGCAAGGATCAAGTCAATATTGAGAAAGGGGAAGACCAGTGGGGAGTGGCAAGTGGTAAGTGGGTTATTCAAACTTGAAAAAGATCTTATTATTCTTTTAGAGCAATACCCAACCATACTTGAGCAGGCTGTTGTTGAACATAACCCTTCGGTGATCGCTATTTACGTTTTCACCCTGGCAAAGGCGTTCAATACATTTTATACTGAACATTCGGTGATGAATGCCGAATCGGAAGAAAAGAAACAACTGCGGCTGCAGCTTTCTGAAATGACAGCGAATGTGATTGCCTCCGGGATGGGTTTGCTGGGGATAAGAGTGCCTGAAAGAATGTAGTTTCAATTAACAACAGGCAATGGGCAATGGGCAATAGACAATAAGAAAATAAAAACAGGCAAGTATCGTAAGAAACTTGCCTGTTGCATATTGTCAATTGCTTATTGTCTAAAGACCCGCCATCAGTTTCTTATGCTTCAACCCTGCGAGTGAAGGATCCATTTCAATGGCTTTGTCGCAAAGACGGGTGCCTTTTTCCATATTATCTTTACCGCCTTTTTTCTGATAGCACATACCGATCATGTACAGTGCAGGGGCATTCTCCTTATCATATTCCAGCATCCTGTCCCAATACTCCATGGCCTGGTCAAATTTACCTCTGGAATAATAAGCTTCGGCTACCATACCAAGAATGTTCAGGTCGCTGGGTTTTCTTTTCAGTATTTCGTTCAGCATTTCCACGCCTTTGTCCAGTTCACCAACGTTCAGGTAAGCAATGGAAAGGTTTTCTAAGTAGTCATTGTCCTTCCTGAGGCCCTTCTCCCCTGCTTCCAGCATATATTTCAGGGCGTCTTTATCATTGTGCATCGCATAGCAGATAAGACTCAGTTCATAGATCCAATAGGCTTCGGCAGGCTTCAGTTCTATTGCCTTTTTAAAATAAGGCACCGCCAGTTTATAATTCATCATATCCGAATAGCTATGGGCTATCAGGTAAGGTATCTCGGCATTGGTGGGGTCTTCTTTTTCAGCGCCGCCCAGGTATTTGATGGCATCGCCGTAATTGTCCATGTCATAATGCACCCGGCCCACATAATAAAGCACTTTCTCGGAAGGGTCGGCCGTTTTCAGTTTATCTGCGTACAGCAGCACATCTTCCCCCTGTTTTAACTGGAAGGATAATGTCAGCAGTTGCTTGTAGATAGTCGCATTCTCTTCTCCCAGTATCACTAATTTTTTATACATCTCCAGCGCCTTATGGTATTTGCGCAGGTCATGGTAAGCTGAGGCCAGTTCCGTAGTGATGGCTTTGCTGTTATCATCATACTTTGCTGCTTTCTCAAAATTCCTGAGTGATTCCAGGCGGCGGCCGTTTTGTTTTTCGAGCAAACCTTTCTGAAGGAAAAAATCAGCGCTGTCAACACCGGGATTGGGCGTGATGACCGTGAATTGGGTCAGTGTTTCGGTCTGCGCAAATGCAGGCAATATCGCCAGCATCAGGCAGATGGTGAGGATGTTACGTCTCATAGGGTTTTCTTTTAGGATGGACTTAATAATGCTTCTCATGCAAGGTATATTTTGCAGTTGAGTAATCAAAGCTTAACCGGCTACTAATCAGCTAATATCGTTCCAAAATAGTATTATTTCAGTACGATCCCTGACAAGGCTGGTAAATTTACGGTCAGCTTGTACATTTTTTGATTCTTATCAACCTCTTCACAGCGGATCTCCGGGTTATACACATCGCCGGTACCCCAGAAGTCTTTGCTGTCGCTGTTAAATACTTCTTTGTTGTAGGGTTTTCCGCTTACCCATATTTCCCAGTCATTGCGTACCACCGGCGTCAGGTTCAGGATCACCAGCAGATCATCCGTTTTTTTCTTCCCCATCCGTTTATACACAATCACCGACTCGGCCCGGTGGTTCAGGTCCACCCATTCAAAACCATCCATACTGAACTGGAGCTGGTATAATGCCGGTTCATTCTTCAACAGATCGTTGAGCCCGGTCATACAATTTTTCAGTAACCGGTGACAATCAAATTGTAACAATTCCCACTGCAGTTCGGTTTTGTAATCCCATTCACCGGTCTGCCCAAACTCATTGCCCATGAACAGGAGTTTGGCACCCGGGTGTGTCCACATATACGTATAGAGCAGGCGCAGGTTGGCAAATTTCTGCCATTCATCTCCCGGCATTTTATACAGCATAGGGCTTTTGCCATGCACCACTTCATCATGACTCAACGGCAGCATGAAGTTCTCATCATAATAATACATCATACTGAAGGAGAATTTATCCTGGTGAGAGAGACGGAATATCGGGTCAATTTTGAAATAATCAAGGGTATCATGCATCCAGCCCATCATCCATTTCATGCCAAAGCCCAGCCCGTCCTGCCAGGTGTGTTTAGAAACACCCGGCCAGTCGGTTGCTTCTTCAGCGATCGTCTGCACATCGGGAAAGTCGCGGAAAATGGTCTCATTTAAATCCTTGATAAATGCTATCGCTTCCAGGTTTCCGTCTCCTCCAAATTCATTGGGTTCCCATTGCCCCTGTTCTCTTGAATAATTCAGTTTGAGCATGGACGAAACTGCATCCACCCTGATCCCGTCTATATGGAACAGGTCGAACCAGTACCGGGCACTGCTGATCAGGAATGATTTTACTTCGCCTCTTTTGTAATTGAAAATATAACTGTTCCAGTCGGGATGAAAACCTTTGCGCATATCCGCATATTCATAGGTATGTGTGCCGTCGAACATAAACAACCCGTGTGCATCATAGGGAAAATGAGAGGGTACCCAGTCCAGTATCACCCCGATCCCTTCCTGGTGGAAGGCATCTACCAGCCGCATCAGCCCCTGCGGATCACCGAAACGGGAAGTGGCAGCAAAAAAACCGGTGCATTGGTAACCCCAGCTTCCGTCAAATGGGTGTTCCATCACCGGCATCAGTTCCACATGGGTAAAGCCCAGCTCTTTTACATAGGGCACCAATGTCTCCTTTATCTGGTCATAGCTGTTGTAGGACTCTTCATCATTTTTGTCGGGCCGCTGCCAGCTGGCCAGGTGCACTTCATACACTGACCAGGGCGCATCCAGTGCATTTTTCTTTTTTCTTTTTTTCATCCACTCCTCATCCTCCCATTCATAAAACATATCCCAGGTGATGCTGGCCGTCTGTGGTCTTTTTTCCCAGAAACAGGCAAAGGGGTCGCCTTTGTCCAAGGCCCTCTTTGCATAACCGACGATATGATATTTATAAGCTTCCCCCAATTTGAAACCGGGGATGAACCCTTCCCATATCCCGCTTTTATCCCAGCGGGGGTTCAGTTCGTATTCATGATTCTTCCAGTCATTAAAATTCCCTTTCACAGAAACCGAAGTGGCATTAGGCGCCCACACGCAGAAATACATACCCCATACCTCACTCACCTGTATGGAATGGGAACCGAATTTTTTGTAGAGCTGGTAATGGGTGCCCTGCTGATAATTGATCACCTCTTCATCGGTAAGCAGAGAGTAATTCCACACTGGTTTTGTGCTGTCCACAAAGTTCTTCTCTTCATACTTTGTTATTCCTGGTGTTTCATTATTTGGTGAAGCGGATAAATCGCTGGCTGCAGGCCCGGAGGAGCTTTTCCTGCTATTATTCGTTCCCTTTTGGACAATATTTTTTTTTCTCGCCGGCATTTTATGGAATTTGATGTAGATCCTATCTCTCAACTTACATCATTTTTGTTGAAATATTAACACCTGAGGAAAGACGATTATACCCTGCCCTTACCGGAAATCATCAATTTTGTGCAGTTCAGGTAAATACCGGCTTTGATCAGCAATTGAATTGATACTTTTCAGTATTAACCATTAAACCGAAATGAGAAAACCGGCCATCACCTTCCTGTTGTTGCTTTGCTTTACCGCAACGTATGCCCAAAAAAGCGCCGTAAAGGGAACTATCACAGATTCCACCGAGAAAAGATCATTGCACCTGGCCACTGTATCCCTGCTCCGCAAGTCAGACAGCACACTGGTCAGTTTTACCAGGACAGATAAAGAAGGAAAGTTTGTTTTACCTAAAACAGATACCGGCCGTTACGTCATACTGGTCACCTATCCCCGTTTTGCCGATTATATGGACGACCTGGAAGTGAAAGGCGAAACCGATATGGGGCTTGTGAACATGACCCCGGCCAGCAAGCTGCTTGAGGCTGTTATCATCAAAAGTGTGGGCGCCATCCGCATCAAAGGCGACACCACGGAGTATGTAGCCGACAGTTTTAAAGTAAAGGAGGGCGCCACCGTGGAAGATCTGCTGAAAAAACTCCCCGGTTTTTCGGTGAACAGCAAAGGTGAAATAGTGGCGCAGGGCAAAAGAGTGGATAAGGTGCTGGTAGATGGCGAGGAATTTTTTGGAGACGACCCTACCATGGCCACACAAAATATTTCTGCCAAAGCGGTAGACAGGGTGCAAGTGTTTGAAACCAAGACCGAGCAGCAAAGCATGACCGGGATGACTACCGGCAATGAAGGGAAAACAGTTAATATCAAACTAAAAGAAGAGGCCAAAAAGGGTGCTTTTGGAAAAGTTCAGGCAGGAACTGACTTCAGCAAGTATTTTGAAGGCAAGGCTCTTTACAACAAATTTGCCGGCAAGAAAAAAATATCATTTTATGGTACAAGAACCAACGTAAATACCGGCAGCCTGAACTGGGAAGACCGGCAGAAATTGGGCATGGAAAATGATATTGAATATGATGAGCTCAGCGGGTATTATTTCAGCTTTGGCGGTGGTGATGAATTCAACGACTGGAACCTGCGGGGGCTCCCGGATGCATGGACCGGCGGGGCATTGTTCAGCAACAAATGGAATGCAGACAAGCATAATGTGAACATCTCCTACCGGTACAACAGGCTTGGCAGCACCAAC
>JANNUI010000301.1:0-3911 GCA_031395125.1 Chitinophagaceae bacterium
AGAGCTAAAATTGCTGAAGAGTGCGACGCAACGGGAGTCGATTGGAATTCCCCAAGCCGACACCATAAAAAAACAATAATTGTAAATCCACAACTAAAAACAGATAACGATGTCAAAAGAGACCTTTAAGAGGGACAAACCTCACGTTAACGTTGGTACTATTGGTCACATTGACCATGGCAAAACCACTTTGACTGCTGCAATTACTACCATTCTAGCAAGTAAAGGTATGGCTACAGCAAAAAAATATGATGAAATTGATGCTGCTCCTGAAGAAAAGGAAAGGGGTATCACTATTAACACGGCCCACGTTGAGTACCAGACGGCCGCCCGTCACTATGCCCACGTTGACTGTCCCGGTCACGCTGACTATGTAAAGAACATGATCACCGGTGCTGCTCAGATGGACGGCGCTATCCTGGTTGTGGCTGCTACAGATGGTCCTATGCCGCAAACAAAAGAACACATCCTCCTGGCCCGCCAGGTAGGTGTACCCAAGATTGTGGTATTTATGAATAAGGTTGACCTGGTGGATGACCCCGAACTGCTGGAATTGGTGGAAATGGAGATCCGTGACCTCCTTACTTTCTACGGTTTTGACGGTGCTAATACCCCGATAATTCAGGGTTCTGCTACCGGTGCCCTGGCTGGTGAGGAAAAATGGGTGAAAGCTGTGGATGACTTAATGGATGCTGTTGATACTTATATTCCGATGCCTCCACGCCCGGTTGACCAGCCATTCCTGATGTCTGTTGAAGACGTATTCTCTATCACTGGTCGTGGTACTGTTGCTACCGGTCGTATTGAAAGAGGCCGTATCAAAGTGGGTGAAGCAGTTGAGATTGTTGGCCTGATCGAAAAGCCTCTTGCATCAACCTGTACAGGTGTGGAAATGTTCCGCAAGTTGCTGGATGAAGGAGAGGCTGGTGATAATGCTGGTCTGCTGCTCCGTGGTATTGAGAAAACACAGATCCGCCGTGGTATGGTTATCTGCAAACCCGGCTCGATCACTCCTCACACAGAATTCAAATGCGAGGTATACGTACTGAGCAAAGAAGAAGGCGGACGTCACACTCCGTTCTTCCAGAAATACCGTCCCCAGTTCTATTTCCGTACAACGGACGTAACAGGTGAGGTTGAACTGAACCCTGGTACTGAGATGGTTATGCCTGGTGATAACACATCGCTGACGGTAAAATTGATCCAGCCGATTGCGATGGAGAAAGGTTTGAAGTTTGCGATCCGGGAAGGTGGCCGTACCGTAGGTGCCGGACAGGTTACTGAGATTTTAAAGTAAGCTGCCAGCTATTTGCCACAAGCTTTTAGCAAAAAAGCTGAACGAAGATGATTATATTTGTAACATAGTGAAACTAAAGGCTATTAGCTATCAGCTAATAGCTTTTGGCTTTCTACGGGCATAGTTCAGTGGTAGAATAGCGGTCTCCAAAACCGTTGACGGGAGTTCGAATCTCTCTGCCCGTGCAAAAAGATCTTTAAAAGCACAGATGGGGAATTCCCTGTCTGCCGGCAGGCAGGGGATCTCTCTGCCCGTGCTGAATAACTAATAAACTTGTAACATGAATAAGATCGGTGTTTATCTCAGGGATTCTTACAAAGAATTAAAAGATAAGGTGAGTTGGCCCACCTGGCCACAATTGCAGCAGTCAACTATGATCGTTCTGGCTGCCACTATTGTCATTACATTCATTGTACTGGCAATGGATTTTGTAACAGGTAATTCCCTGAAGTTTATTTACAAACAACTTTACTGACAATGACGGAACTAACAGTAAATACCGAAAATGTACAGCTGCAGGAAACCAAGTGGTATGTGCTGCGGGTAGTGAGCGGTAAAGAGAAAAAGGTAAAAGAATACCTGGATAAGGAAGTATCCCGTGGCGGATGGGAACAGGTAAAACAAGTGTTCCTGCCTGTAGAGAAAGTGTATAAGGTAGTTAATGGCAAAAAAGTGATGCGGGAAAGGAATTATTATCCCGGCTATGTGATGATAGAAATTGCCAATGGCAAACTGTCAGATGACCTGCGGGATATTGTTAAGAATACACCCAATGTAATCCATTTCCTGGGAAAGGAAAACCCGATAGCCCTGCGCAGGGCGGAGGTGAACAAGATGCTTGGTAAAATGGATGAGATGGCTGAAACCGGTGGGGTAAGCATGAGTGAGCCATTTATCGTAGGTGAGACGATCAAGATCATCGAAGGGCCGTTCAACGACTTTAACGGCGTTATAGAAGATGTAAACGATGAGAAGAAGAAACTGAAAGTGACAGTAAAAATATTTGGCCGTTCTACCCCTGTGGAACTGAACTATATGCAGGTGGAGAAGATCAGCTAAACGGTTACTTCCAAACATATTATAAAGCTGCCGGGCCTGACCAGGTGGCTTTTTTTATTAAATAATTTTCCCGAATCTCTTTGCCCATACGGCATATCCCGCTATCTTTGCCGCCCGAATTAGTTCTTTTTCATCCGCCAAAGCCTTGGCGTAGGTGGATCCGCCGTCGCTGAAGCTATGGCGGACAACAGAGGAATTTGGGAGACCAAGTATCCGCCGGCTGGCGGGAAAAGGTCGTCTGAACCAATAAATCTAAAGAAATGGCAAAAGAAATCAGCGGCTTTGTAAAGCTGCAATGTAAAGGTGGCCAGGCAAATCCTGCACCTCCGATCGGTCCTGCGCTGGGTTCCAAGGGTATCAACATCATGGAATTCTGCAAGCAGTTCAACGCAAGAACACAGGACAAACAAGGGAAAGTGCTTCCCGTATTAATCACCGTTTATTCTGACAAGAGTTTTGTTTTCATTATCAAAACACCTCCTGCTGCCGTGCAGCTGATGGAAGCAGCTAAAATTCAGAAAGGTTCCAAAGAGAGCAACCGCGACAAAGTAGGTAAAGTAAACTGGACACAGGTAGAGGCAATTGCCAAAGACAAAATGCCTGACCTGAACTGCTTTACTGTGGAAAGCGCCATGAAAATGGTGGCCGGTTCTGCCCGAAGTATGGGACTGACCGTGGAAGGAAAAGCTCCGTGGGAAAATTAAGCCCCGGCCCCCTAAATCCCCCGCAGGGGGGACTTTGTGAAACCTCAAAAAATTGAAAAATGTCATTCATCAGTAAAAAAAGAAAAGTTGCAGAAACAAAAGTTGACGGCAACAAATCATATTCATTAAAAGAGGCATCTGCGCTGGTAAAACAGATCACCACCTGCAAATTCGATGCTTCTGTAGACTTGCATGTCCGCCTGGGTGTTGACCCCAAGAAGGCTGACCAGGCAATCCGTGGCACTGTAAAATTGCCACATGGTACCGGTAAAACAAAAAAAGTATTGGTGCTATGCACACCTGATAAGGAAGCGGAGGCCAAAGCTGCCGGAGCTGATTATGTGGGTCTCGACGAATTTGTAACCAAGATCGAAGGCGGATGGGTGGATGTGGATGTTATCATTGCCACACCTTCTGTGATGCCTAAGATCGGTAAACTGGGTAAAGTGCTTGGTCCCCGAAACCTGATGCCCAACCCGAAGACGGGAACTGTTAGCAACGATGTGGCCGGCGCAGTCAATGAAGTAAAGGGTGGTAAGATCGCTTTCAAGGTCGATAAAGCTGGTATTATCCATGCTTCTATTGGCCGTGTTAGTTTTACCCCTGAGAAAATTGCAGAAAACAGCCAGGAGTTACTTAATGCGATCATCAAAGCAAAACCATCCAGTTCAAAAGGCATCTACGTGAGAGGTGTCAGCATGGCCAGCTCCATGAGCCCGGGAATTGTGATCGATTCAAAAGCATTTGTTCACTAGGCCTCTCCAAACCCCTCCAAAGGACGGACTTAAGAAGAACCTGATTAAATGACCAGTCAAAACATTAAATAAAATGACTAAAGATCAAAAAAACGA
>JANNUI010000309.1:0-2351 GCA_031395125.1 Chitinophagaceae bacterium
AGGGAAAGCGTTCCGGAAAACATCAAGGAACAGCTGATCGTGTAATTGTATTCGAAGTAAGCTGTTAGCTATTAGCCATTGGCTATTAGCTTAACACAAACAATAAACATCAAACAATAAACATTAGATATGGCCATTTTAAATTTCCAGAAACCAGATAAGATCATTCTGCAGAAAGCAACTGATTTTGAAGCTCAGTTTGAGTTTCGTCCGCTGGAACCCGGATACGGTGTTACCATTGGCAATGCACTCCGCCGTGTGCTGCTCAGTTCCCTGGAAGGCTATGCCATTGTAGGGGTGAAGATCGAAGGGGTGGACCATGAGTTTGCCACCATGAAAGGTATCAGCGAGGATGTGGTGGAAATTTTCCTGAACCTGAAACAGGTTCGTTTTAAAAAAGCGGTTGACCATGAAGTGGCCAACGAAAAGATCATGCTGTCGATCCGTAATAAGACAGAATTTACTGCCGGAATGATCGGTGAAGGAACCCATTCCTTCCAGGTCATGAACCCGGACCTGCTGATCTGCACCCTGGATTCCTCCGCAAGAATGGATGTTGAACTGACCATTGGCAAAGGCCGTGGTTATGTGCCTGCAGAAGACAACAAACCAAAAGATGCAACTTTGGGTTATATCCCTATCGATGCAATTTACACTCCGATCAAGAATGTTAAATATACGATCGAGAATACAAGGGTGGAGCAGCGTACCGACTTTGAAAAACTCATCATGGAAGTTTCCACAGATGGAACTATTCACCCGGAAGAAGCCGTGAAGCAGGCATCCAGGATATTGATCCAGCACCTGATGATCATCACCGACGAGAACATCACTTTCGATAATAAGGAAGAGAAGAAGGAAGACCTCGTGGATGAGCAGACCCTGCAACTCCGCAAAGTCCTGAAAACACCGCTGGAAGATCTTGATCTTTCTGTAAGGGCCTTCAATTGCCTGAAAGCTGCCAAGATCAACTCGCTGAGCGAACTGGTTCAGTACGAACAGGAAGACCTGATGAAATTCCGCAACTTCGGTCAGAAATCACTGGCTGAGATCGAGCAGGTGCTTACCGAAAGGGGCCTGCACTTCGGAATGGACCTGGCCAAGCTGGGTATTGATGCAAGTGAATTTTAAAGCCTCCCCAAGCCCCTCCTAAGGAGGGGTTTCCGGAAAGTCTTTTGATTGAATATTTATTTTTAACCAATGCTGTTTTATAACAGCGAATGCTGCAAATCCTGACACGGTGCAGCATCTTAAAACTTAAACGTCATGCGTCACGGAGACAAAGTAAAAAATCTCGGCAGGAAGAAAGCACACAGGGATGCCCTGCTGAGCAACCTGGCCTGCCAGCTGATCAGGCACAAAAGGATCGTAACCACGGTAGCCAAAGCGAAAGCTTTGAGGGTGTATGCAGAACCCCTGATCACCAAGGGAAAGACCAATTCGACACACCAGCGCAGGATAGTGTTCAGCTACCTTCAGGATAAAGAGGCGGTGACCGAACTGTTCGGCTCTATTGCAGAGAAAATAGCCGGCCGCCCGGGTGGTTATACCCGTATCATCAAGCTAGGCGCCCGTCCCGGTGATAATGCTGAAATGGCCCTGATAGAGCTCGTTGACTTCAATGAGATATATGGCAAAGGTAAAGACGAAGCAAAAACAGCGGCGAAGAAGACCCGCCGTTCAGGTACGGCGAAGAAGCCAGCCTCCGCTAAAGCTGCTGAAGCTCCCGCTGCCGGAGAAAAAGCCGCAGAATAAGATGGACTAAATTTTTTTAATATAAGCCCCGGCGTTTGAGCCGGGGCTTTTTTGTGAAAAAGAAAAAACAATAATTCTTTATTGAATCATTTTCTTTGCAAAACCATTTAAACATGACCGTAACTTCAATCCCTGCCGTTTTATTGTTAGCTGATGGCACCATGGCCCATGGCAAGGCTTTTGGCGCTATTGGCACCACTACCGGTGAGATCTGTTTCAACACAGGCATGACCGGCTACCAGGAAGTGTTTACAGACCCCAGCTATTTCGGGCAGATACTGATCATGAGCAGCGCCCATATCGGCAACTATGGCGTAAGGGATGTGGATGTGGAAAGCGATAGTGTGAAGATAAACGGCCTGATCGGCCGCAACCTGGAGGACCAATACAGCCGCAAAATGGCCAATGGTTCCCTGAATGAATACCTGAAGGCCAACAAGATCGTTTCCATTGAAGGAGTGGACACCCGTGCACTGGTGGCCCATGTCCGCACCAAGGGAGCGATGAACTGTATCATCTCCTCAGAGACCAGCGACATCGAAGTACTGAAAAAGAAACTGGCCGAAACGCCGGATATGGACGGGCTGGAACTGGCC
>JANNUI010000352.1:0-5910 GCA_031395125.1 Chitinophagaceae bacterium
GCTGCTCCTAAGAAGAAAGCCGCTAAGAAAAAGAAATAAGTTTAAGCACCGCTTAAACACGATAGAAAGTCCCGATTCACTTCGGGACTTTTTTTTTGGCCCGACCTCATCCCTGGCGAGCTGCGCTCCTTCCCTTCTCCCGTTTTGGCGGGATCGGGAACTCCTAAAGGAGAAGGCCACCAGCACACAGCCCCCGCCTATAGAAATCTCCTATAATTGCCCGCAAATTTCTTCTATCAGAATAATCTGTGTTAGCAGGTCTGTCTGTCTGTAAAATCTGTGGGTTTCATTTTTCGTGCTATTTAGTGTGCTTTCGTGGCCAACAAAAAACATAAATTAGTGGTATGGATAACTCCGCCATAGCCGACAATTTTGATCTGCTCGCCAAGCTCATGGACATCCACGGCGAAAACTCCTTCAAGACCAAAACCTACGCCGTAGCTGCATTTAACATCGAAAAGCTGCCCATGCAGCTCAAAGACAGCCCAAGGGATAAACTTTTCAGCATCCGGGGCATTGGCGACAGTGTGGGCAGGAAAGTGACCGAAATGCTGGATACAGGCAAACTGGAAGTGTTGAATGAATATATCCAGAAAACACCGCCGGGAGTGATCGAGATGCTGAACATAAAAGGCATCGGCCCGAAAAAGATCCATACGATCTGGAAAGAAATGGAAGTTGAATCGCTGGGTGAACTGCTCTATGCCTGCGGCGAGAACCGGCTGACCTTATTCAAAGGCTTTGGTGAAAAAACACAGGCCAATGTGCAGGAAGCAATAGAATTCTATTTTCTGAACCAGGGACATTTCCTGTATGCACAACTAGAAGAAATATTCCCCCAGGTAGAAGGTTATTTGAAAAAATTATTCTCGCCGGATAAAGTAAGAGTGACGGGAAACTATCGCCGGCAGGCAACTACCATTGAAGAACTGGAATTTGTAATTGTGGAGCCGAATGAGGTGATAAAACCAAAATTTCATACTGCACAACCACCTGAACTGCTGGAGGAAAAAGCTAACAACCTTTTATTTAAGTTAAGGAACGGATTGAAACTCCGCCTGTACACCGGGGGTACCAACAGGGCAGCCGAATTGTTCCGGACAACGGGAAATGCGGAGTTCATCGAAGCGTTCAATAAAAAATTTCCCGGATTAAAATATAAAGGAGATGAAACGGAAGAAGATGAGATAATCTTTAGCAAAGCTGGTATTGCCTATATACCACCCTGCCTGAGGGAAAAACCCGCTATTCTTGATAAAGCAGGAAAACAACAATTGCCCCAACTTATACAAACGGAAGATATCCGTTCCATCATCCATAGCCATAGTAACTGGAGCGATGGCAGCAATACACTGGAAGAGATGGCGGAAGAATGTATCAAACGGGGTTTTGCATACCTGGTCATCTCAGATCACTCGCAAACGGCTTTTTATGCCAACGGGCTAAAAGAAGACCGGATCAGAGCCCAGCAAAAACAAATTGATGAACTGAACAAGCAATTAAAACCCTTTAAGATCTTTAAAAGTATAGAAAGCGATATCCTGAACGATGGAAGCCTTGATTATCCTGAACATATCTTAAAGACATTCGACCTGGTTATCGCTTCTGTGCACAGCAACCTGAAGATGACGGAAGAAAAAGCCATGGCACGCCTGATAAAGGCCATTGAGAATCCTTATACCCGCATCCTCGGGCATATGACGGGCCGACTCCTCCTCAGTCGCAACGGCTACCCTGTGGACCATAAAAAAATAATCGAAGCCTGTGCCGACAATAAAGTGGTGATAGAAATAAATGCCCATCCCCGCCGGCTGGATATGGATTGGAAATGGATCGACTATGCTATGCAGAAAAAGGTGTTACTCTCTATCGATCCTGACGCACATTCTCTCGAAGGTTATAATGATGTGAAGTATGGGGTACTGGCCGCACAAAAAGGCGGGTTGACCAAAGAGTGGAACCTGAGCAGTTTTGGGTTGAAGGAGTTTGAAGAGTGGCAGGAGAAGAAATAAGGAATACCGAAAGTCGAACAAGGAATTCAGAATTTTGAAGTGAAGGATGAATGAAAAACTACGTCGATATTCATTATTCCCTGCCCGTCCGGTATGCGGGCTTGTTTATCTGTTCGAAATTTAATTACCATCCTATCCCATAGTCTTCACCATTATTTGATGAACCTCCCCAGAATGAGCCATGCTTCCAGTCAAAATAGATGGCATTGATGGGCCCGCTGGTGCGGTTGCCCGTGCTTACTTTATAGCCCATACCCTTTAATTCATTTCTCACTGCCTCCGGTGTGCTGTTACTAACTAAGATCTCTCCCGGTCTTGGCTTTCGGTCTTCCATCTTGGTACCGCCGAGTGAAAGCCAGAGCTGGTTACTGTTGATATTAGCTGCTTCGCAGGCCTGCTGCACCGTCATATTAAACTCCACCATATTCAGAAAGAACTGCAGCAGGTTCTGGTCCTGTGTGTCGCCGCCCTGCACGGCAAAGGACAAAAAAGGTTTACCGTCTTTTAATGCCATGGTGGGTGTCAGTGTTACCCTCGGTCTTTTACCCGGTTCAATTACATTGAAGGGATTGATGGATGCATCCAACACAAAACTCTGCAGGCGCTGGCTCATGCCCACCCCGGTATTGCCTGCAATACAGGCTGGCAGCCATCCGCCACTTGGAGTAATGGAAACCACCCAACCTTCTTTATCGGCTGCCTCAACAGATGTGGTGCCTATCAAAAGCCTTTCCATATACAATTCATCATTCATTGCCGTTGCTGCAGAATCATGTGCCGGAACAAAATTCCTGTTCCCATCACCTGACTTATTCCAGTTCTTCAGCAATTCGGTATAAGGATTTGTTTTCCCCTCAAAAAGATAGGGATCACCTGGGCTAATGGCCGGATCATTCTTATCCGGTTTTATCAGCGCCGCTCTTTGCTTTGCATACTCTTTGCTGAGCAACCCTTTGATAGGTTCCTGCGGCGCAAAATAGGGATCGCCGTAATAAAAATCACGGTCAGCAAAAGTTAAATTCATCGTTTGGTAAATGGTATGTATATATTTTGAACTGTTGTATCCCATTTTTTTCAAATCAAAATTCTCCAGTATGTTCAGCGATTGCAGCAGCATCGGCCCCTGTGTCCATTGCTGCAGTTTGTACACCTCAATGCCTTTATAATTCACCGACATCGGTTCTTCTTCAATCGGTTTCCACCTGGCAAGGTCTTCAAGGGTGATCAACCCGCCCTGTTCCTGGCATCCCCGCACAAATTCCCTGGCAATATCTCCTTTGTAAAACCGGTTGCAGGCCGCCATAATGGCCTCTTTCCTGCTTTTCTTACTTTTCAGTGCCGCTCTTTCCGTTTCCACCATTTTAGTCAGTGTTGCGAGCAGGTCCTTTTGAACAAATATCTCCCCGGCCTCCGGCGCTTCTCTTTTTTCTCCCAGATGCGGCAGAAAAACTTTTTTGCTGTAGGGCCATTGTTTGATCCTGTCCTTGCCCCTTTCCATGGAGTTGGCCGTTTGCGCATCGATGGGATAACCGGCCGCCAGTTCCATCGCAGGTTTTAGCACCTGTTCAAGGCTCATCGTGCCGTAATTAGCCAGCATATAACATAATCCTCCCACGGTTCCCGGTGTTACTGCAGCCAGCGGACCATACTCCGGCGGAAATGAATAGCCTTTGCTCTTAAAGAAATCAACCGTGGCCCCTGTTGGCGCCACACCCAATGCATTGATGGCAATTACTTTTTTTGTTTTGGGATTGTAGATGAGTGCCTGCGTCTCCCCGCCCCAGCTGAGCACATCCCACATAGTGCAGGTGGAAGCCAGCATGGCGCAGGCTGCATCCACGGCATTGCCGCCTTTCTGAAATATCATGGAGCCTGCAGTTGCCGCCAGCGGTTTACCGGTGATGGCCATCCAGTTCTTCCCATGTAAAGGCGGCTTTTGGGTGGGCTGGGCATTAATGGTGAACATAGCGGATACTGCCAGAACAAAACTTGTCATTCTTTTCATGCCGGGGTGTTTAGCTCTTAAAGGTAGGAAGGAGGAGGAAATGAATACTAAACAGTGACTGGTAATGAAACATAAAAAGTGGTTCCCCTGCCCTGGTCAGTCTCGAACCATATTTTACCATGCGCCTGTTCAACAATTCCCTTGCACATGGCCAGCCCAAGACCGGTGCCGGATGATTTGGTGGTGAAGTTGGGCACAAAGATCTTATCCTGCATTTCAGACGGTATGCCCTCGCCAGTATCTTTTATACTGATGATGATGTTCTCCCCATCGCCTTTTTCGTCAATGATGATCTGGCAAACATCCGCACTATTGCAGGCTTCCACGGCATTGGCCAGCAGGTTGGTAAAGAGGCGGTTCATCTGTGTCTTATCGGCGCTGATCATCACTTTGTTGTTGACGGGATACCATAAAAGTTTCACATTCGGATCAGACTGGTACAGGTCTTTCAGCGAGCTTAGCACATCGTGCAGGTCAACGAGCTCCACATTGGTATTGCCGATATTGGCAAACTGGGAGAAATCGGCTGCGATCTTTGCCAGGTGGTCGATCTGCTCCACCAGTGTATTCGCCACATTCGCTGAAAGTTCCTTTACATTATCCTGGTTGTTATTGATGGCTTTCTGCAGGTACTGGATGCTCAGCTTCATCGGCGTCAGGGGATTCTTGATCTCATGCGCTACCTGCCGGGCCATTTCCCGCCAGGCCCCTTCCCTTTCGCTTTTAGCCAACGCATCGGCACTTTCTCCCAGCTTAGCCACCATCTTATTATATTCCTGCACCAGCTCACCGATCTCATCATTCCTGTTCCAGGTAATTTCCTCATTGTGCCGGCCAAGGTTCACTTCCTTCATCTTATCGCTGATGATGGCGAAGGAACGGGTGATGCGGTTGGTGATGAGCAAGGCGATAAGGCCAGCCACTAAAAATATAAATGCATTCAGGTTGATGATGGTCACCAGGAAATTCGATATTTCCTGTTCCAGCTCCGGCCTGGAGGTGAAATAAGGGATATTGATATAGGCATACACCCTCCGGGTCTCATCCCTTACGGGGGAGTAAATACTCAGGTAGGATAAATTGCCGATCCTTTCCTCCTGTGCATGCTGCACATGCCGGAGCCTGTCCAAATGATAAAAAGCCGTAGGGTCGATCTTTTTACTCAGCACCCCCTTGGTGTACACATTGGCCTCGGAAGAAACCTGCAGGTTACCCTCCAGGTCATACACATTCACATCCACCCCGTGTATATCGGCCACTTCATTCACCAGGTCCTGTAACTGGAAATTAGAAACAGAGTCATACAGTTTTACCACATCATCAAATGTATTATGGTCAGACAGTTTCTTTTCCATCTCATTTACCATGATCTTCATGGTGCGGCTCAGTTTGTCGCTGTTATTGCGGTTATAACGGCTGATGAAAAAAGAAATGGTGGCAGCGCCGATGATAAGGAAAGAGAACACACTGATAAAAATGATGGTGCCATGTACCTGGGAGCGGATGTTAAGCTGAAGCATCCTTCGGAAACCTGTCCGGTCGCTGAAGGCTTTGAGTATAAAAGTGATCAGTTGTACAAAAGCCACTAAGAAAAGAAATGAACAAAAAATGTAAGAGAAAAGGGTGATGGCTTCGATGAAAGTTTCCTGCTTGCGGGCAATCACAATGGTTTTTTCATTGCTGGCCCTGTACCAGAGTTCATCAAAGTCGTCCATGGTATGCGGTTCAAATTCCTCAATGGGTTTTTCACCCGGCGCCAGCCAGGTGGCAAAAGGATAATTACCCGGGGGTGAAACCAGGCTGTCGTTCACATACACGGCAATGGAATAGATCGGCGAATTTTCAGGATCTGAATTTTTCCCAAACTGCCTGAACAGTTCCGGGAACAGAGCG
>JANNUI010000142.1:0-6182 GCA_031395125.1 Chitinophagaceae bacterium
GAATCATGCGGGGGTAAACGATTTAAGGAAGAAGTGCTGGAAGTGAAAGTGAATGACAAAAGTATTTTTGATGTGCTGGAAATGAGTGTGGACGAAGCCATTTCTTTTTTACCACATCCTTCTGGTGGACAAGACGGGGCCCTTCAACCATTAAGCGATGTGGGCCTGGGCTATATAAAACTCGGGCAGTCATCCGATACCTTATCCGGCGGCGAAGCACAACGGGTGAAGCTGGCCTCTTTCCTGGGAAAAGGTGGCAGGAGGGCTGGTAAGATCCTCTTCATCTTTGATGAGCCCACCACCGGGCTTCATTTTCATGATATCAAAAAACTGCTGATCTCTTTTAATGCGCTGATAGAGCAGGGGCATTCCATTATAGTTATCGAACATAATATGGATGTGATACGCAGCGCCGACTGGGTGATAGACCTGGGCCCGGAAGCAGGCGATGCCGGGGGTGAACTGCTGTTTGAAGGTAAACCCGCTGATCTGAAAAAGAATAAAAAAAGCCATACGGCCCGTTACTTATAATGCCGGTTTCACATTCGAACGCAACGTTATGCTGAACTTGTTTCAGCATCTTTTCTGAAACAATTTAGAGAAATACCCCGGAGCATCCCGAAAGCTATCGGGACCTGGGTGCAAGCAGCAAAGACTTCACCGCAGTTTATCCAGCGACTTCACCAGTTTCTCATCCTTGCGGATATTGCGGAAAGCCATGTAATAGCATATGACAATGGCAAAAGGAAGCACTGCAAACAGTGCCAGGGTGCTTTTGGTCATCTTATTCATCTGCGTAATGTAGAGTACAAGAATAATGGTTGCCAGCAACATTCCTCCCAGGCAAAGACGCAACTGTAATTTCCTGTCTTTGTACAAAAAGATAATGGCGGTTGAAAGAACCAGGGAGGCCCCGGTGCAAACAAGCAACAGGAAATTGCTGTCAGCTTTTAAAACTTTATCCACTTCAATACCTTTTTCTATCCCTTTACCAGTTACAAAAGGAAACATAAAAGTTAACAGTGCGGCGACGGTGGCCAACAGGAGCCAGAGGGTTTGCTGTCGTTGTATCATAAACTCTTTTTTGTTTGAATTAAGTTTTTCTGGTTATGATTCAGGACCCCTTTATGAGCGGGGCCCCTACTCCCGGCCCTAACCCAGTTCGGGATATAGGGGAAATTGCTTCATGAATATTTTTACTTCTTCCTTTACAGCCGTGATTACGTTTTCATCATCAGGGCTCTTCAGCACTTTGTCGATCATGGATACAACAGTTTCCATATCGGCTTCTTTCATGCCCCTGGTGGTTACGGCTGGCACACCCACCCGGATGCCGGAGGTAACAAACGGAGATTTATCATCAAACGGAACGGCATTTTTGTTCAGGGTGATAAGTGCTTTATCCAGTGTTTCCTGTGCTTTTTTTCCTGTAAGGTTCTTATTGCGCAGGTCGATCAGCATTAAATGGTTATCGGTTCCGCCGCTGATCAAATTATATCCCCTGCTGACTAATGCTTTGGCCATGGCCTGTGCATTGCTGATGACCTGCTTTCCATATATTTTGAAATCCGTGGAAAGGATCTCTCCAAATGCCACCGCTTTGGCAGCAATGACATGCTCCAGCGGTCCACCCTGCGTACCCGGAAAGACGGCGAGGTCAAGCAGGGAGCTCATCATCCGCAGCTTTCCCTTTGGGTCTTTTAGTCCCCACGGGTTTTCAAGATCATGACGGAGCATGATGATGCCACCCCGGGGGCCACGCAATGTTTTGTGTGTAGTGGAGCTTATAATATGGCAATGGTCAAACGGGTCGTTGAGCAAACCGGTGGCGATCAGCCCGGCCGGATGTGCGATATCAGCAAATACAATAGCGCCCACTTCATCGGCGATAGCACGGATGCGTTTATAATCCCAGTCACGGCTGTAGGCACTGGCGCCGCAGATGATCATCTTTGGTTTCTCTGTTCTTGCTTTTTCTTCCAATTGTTCATAGTCAACGATCCCGTCCTGGGTAACGCCGTAATGGATGGCTTTATAGGTTTTTCCGCTGAAGTTAGCCGGGCTGCCATGTGTCAGGTGCCCCCCCATGCTCAGGTCAAGCCCTAGAAATTTTTCCCCGGGTTTCATCACGGCCAGAAAAACGGCGCCGTTGGCCTGCGCACCGCTGTGCGGCTGTACATTGGCCCAGCTGCAGTTGAAGATCTTCTTCAGCCGCTCAATGGCCAGCGTTTCTATTTCATCCACCACTTCGCAGCCGCCATAGTATCGTTTGCCGGGATAACCTTCTGCATATTTGTTGGCAGGCACCGTGCCCATGGCCTGCATTACCTGGAGTGAAGTAAAATTTTCTGAAGCGATCAATTCAATGCCGTTGCGCTGGCGGTCTAATTCTTTTTGGATGAGGTCGAATACCAGGTTGTCTTTTTGCATGGGGCAAAATTAGGAGAGTGAGGGGAATGAGCAGGGACAAACTGCCCGGGTTTTTGTTTATTTCAAATGTCTTACTTTCGTTGGCTTTTGCCCCCTATCCCCCCAATCCTTCGACAAGCTCAGGAGGGAACAGGGAAGTTTATTCAGAAGTTGGATTTTATTTCAACTCTTTTTATTAACATAGATCCTGTATAGGAGTTTAAAAAAAATTACCGCATTGTGCGGGTCAAAGGCAAATGAAGGCAATCATACCAGTAGCAGGTGCCGGCACCAAGCTGCGTCCACATAGTTACACTCAACCCAAGGCCCTGATCCCGCTGGCAGGAAAAACAGTCCTCAGTATTATTATTGACCAGTTGAAACAGGCCGGTATCAATGAATTCATTTTTATTGTCGGGTATCTGGGTGAAAAGATCCAGGATTATGTAAAAAGTAAGTACCCGGAGCTGACGGCACACTATGTGCACCAGGTGGACCGGCAGGGGGTGGGCCATGCCATCCGTCTTACCCGGAATATTGTGAACAGTGCAGAGGTGTTTGTGGTGCTGGGGGATACCATTTGCGAATACGATATAGAGGAAGTGGCCAAAAGCCCCTATTCGATGATTGGGGTGAGAAAAGTGGATGATCCCCGTGACTTTGGCGTGGCTGAAATAGAAGAGGATGGTTTCATCAGCCATGTGGTGGAGAAGCCGCAGATTCCAAAATCCAATATGGCGCTGGTGGGTGTGTATAAGATAAAAGAGACGGAACAGATGTTCCAGTGTATTGAGAACAATATCCGGCAGGGCCTGCGCAGCCATGGTGAATACAGCCTGACGGATGCGTTGGACTGTATGCTGAAGATGGGGATAAGGTTCCAGTCTTTCAAAGTGGAGAACTGGTTTGACTGCGGGAAGAAGGAGACATTACTGGAGTCGAATGCCACCCTGCTGAAAAAATTTGCTCCTGAAACGGATACGGGACAATATGAAAACACTGTCATCATACCACCGGTGAGCATTGGCGCCGGGTGCAACATTAAAAATTCCATCATCGGGCCTGATGTTACGATCGGGGATAACACCACGATCGATTACTCCATTGTGAAAGGCTCTATCATCGGTTCTTTTTCCAACCTGTATGATATCGTACTCAATGAATCTGTCATCGGCAGCGACTCCAACCTCAGGGGAGAGAGCCGGTCACTGAATATCGGGGACAATACGAGTATTGATTTGGGATAAATAAATCTCAAGAAACAAGATACAAGAACCAAAAAATCTCAAGAAACAAGATACAAGAACCAAAAAAATCTCAAGCTCCCAATACTAAAAATTAGAAAAAACCTGTACCTGTTTTATTTTCTATTTCTTTGAATTTGCTTTTTCTGATTTCTTATTTATTTGGTTCTTGTATCTTGGTTCTTTCCCTAAATAATGATAAATAAACCATGCCTGAATTTTCCAACCGCATCACCCAGTTATTCAACATCCGTTACCCCATCATCCAGGCAGGCATGATATGGGCCAGCGGATGGCGGCTGGCCAGCGCTGTGAGCAATGCGGGCGGTTTGGGCATCATAGGCAGCGGTTCAATGTACCCTGATGTTTTACGGGAACATATCCGTAAATGCCAGGCGGCGACCGGCAATCTCTTTGGCGTCAATGTTCCGCTTTTGTATCCCGATATTGACAAGCATATCCAGGTTATACTGGATGAAAAGGTGAAAATTGTATTTACATCGGCCGGTAACCCTAAAACATGGACCCCGGTGCTGAAAGAAAAAGGGGTGACCGTGGTTCATGTAGTGAGCTCTTCCAAATTTGCGAAGAAATCAGAAGAAGCCGGCTGCGATGCGGTGGTGGCCGAAGGGTTTGAAGCAGGCGGGCATAATGGAAGAGAGGAGACCACTACGATGGTTTTGGTTCCGGCCGTTGCAGGAACGGTTAAGGTTCCGGTGATTGCGGCCGGAGGTATAGTGAATGGCAGGCAAATGCTGGCCGCCATGGTACTGGGAGCTGAAGGGGTACAGATGGGTAGCCGCTTTGTGGCGAGTGAAGAGGCGTCTTCTCATGTCCATTTTAAAAAAGCGGTGCTAAACCTGGAGGAAGGGAGCACCATGTTAACCATGAAGCAACTGACACCAGTGAGGGTGATAAAAAATAAATTTTTTGAGGATGTGCGGCAAGCAGAGCAAAGAGGGGCAACTGTTGAGGAGTTAAAAACGTTGCTGGGTAGGGCAAGGGCCAGGAAGGGGATGTTTGAAGGTGATATGGACGAAGGGGAGCTGGAAATAGGCCAGGCGGGAGCGCTGTTGGATAGTATTTTACCGGCAGCCCAGATAGTAAAAAATGTGTGGGAAGAATTTATGAGCGGTTTGGCCGATCCGGTCAAAATGCTTTAATTTTAGCATCACCACCATTACAGGAACAGGAACATGTGCTGAAGGGTTATTTGCAACCATTCAAAACACAAACAATGAAACAAAAACTTTTCCTGCTGGGATTCTCACTGCTGGGATTTGTTGCTGCCAAAGCAACGGATGCCGGCCCGGATCCGGGTGATGGCCTGTCTACCGGACTGGCAGGTAAGAAAGATGATGTGAATGGCCTCGTAGTGCATTCCGAGACCAAGAAACCCCTGAAAGATGTGAGCGTTATTGCTTACAATATCACCAAAAAAGAAAAAGTGGTGTTTACAGACGATGATGGCACTTTCTCCTTCGATGACCTGAAGCCGGGCACCTATAAGTTTGTTTTTGAAAAAGCAGGGTATAAGAAAGCCACCAGGGAAAAAGTGGTGGTAAAAACAGACGAAGCTTTCCAGCTGAATATTGAAATGATCGAGAACAGCGACTTTGATATCATGCCCTCACCGGGTTCTTTCAGCGGCATGTAAAAGGAATTGAAAAGACTATTAATACAAACGGTCCCGCCTCTGGCGGGACCGTTGCTTTTCACCGAAGGAGTCCTTCGGACTTGGCTGGTCTTAGTTTGAATGATCATTAGTCAAGGTCCATATCAAAGTCGTTATCGGTTTTTTCGATGCTGAATTTCTTGTGCTTCTCCAGGAAATAGCGGTATTTGTTGTACACCTGTTCGGTAGCTTTCTTACCGTTGATCAACAGTTCACCGTCCTTGTGTTTCAGCGTATAACCTTCTTTTTTACTGATCAACCCGTCCTTTTCCAGTCCGTCCACAAAGCCTTTGAACTCTTTCAGGTCTGCTTTTGCTTTCTCCAATTCCACTTTTGCATTGGCCAGTTCTTTTTCCACCCGGGGTTGTATGTCTTTCAGTTCTTCCCGCAGTTTCTTCATGTCTTCATCCAGTTTCTTCATATCCAACTCTTTTACTTTCTCCACTTCCTTCATGGCGTCTGCTATTTCTGCTTTTATCTTATCAAAGTCCACTTTGGCCAGTGACTCCTGTATTTCTTTCTGGATCTTTGCCATATCTACTTCTTTCATAGCATTGGCTATCTCCACTTTTATCTTATCAAAATCCACTTTGGCCAGTGATTCCTGCACTTCTTTCCGGATCTTGTCCATATCCACATCTTTCATGGCCTTTTCTATCTCCAGCCTGATCTTATCCCCGTCGATCTGCTTCAGCGATTCGGCGAGTTCTTTCCGCATTTTTTCGAAATCCACCTGCATGTCTGCTTCATCCAGCTCTTTCAGCACATTATCCAGGTCGCGGATCTTTTTATCACGGTCAGCTGATTTCTTTTTAGGAACGGTGTCGGTGGGGGTTTGCTCATACTGGCCGGGG
>JANNUI010000367.1:0-2041 GCA_031395125.1 Chitinophagaceae bacterium
TATTGTTTTAATATGATAATAGTATCAAAACTTAACCAGGCTGAAATGTTTGCTGTGGTAATTGAATTCAGCATGTCCAGCAGCTACACTTGATTCGTTTTATCAGCAATAATAAAAATGTGAATTGAAAAGATTAAGATAATTTTTTTCAGGGCTTTAATTTTATTTTTTAGATATAAAGTTGATTGTATGAAAATTTCATACAGTATATCGGGCTTAAAAATAAGGTCAGTTAATAAAGCAATGTTTGTGTTTTATGCCAACGATTGCATTTAGGGTTGTGTGAACTGTAAATTTGAATAATAAAGATTATCAGCGATTTGGCGAAAAGTGTAAATTAGCTGAATATAAAAACGACTTATATTTGCATTATGCTTACTGGCAAAGAACTTATACTTACTACCAAACCTTTTGCAAAGGAAATAAGATGGAAGAGTTGGTACTACACATGCTCTACTTTTCTTTTGCTTACCGTGTCGTTGTTGGGAACTTATTTTATTCCAAATATTTTTGCAAAAATTTTCTGTAGTTTGTTTGCGGCATTAATGCTGGCAAGATGCTTTATGATTTTTCACGATTTTCAGCATCATACTATCCTTCGCGGTTCTGTTCTGGCTGATTTTATTTTTACTACATTTGGTATGTACATTCTTACGCCTGCCAGCATCTGGAAGCGATCTCATGATCATCATCATAACAACAATTCAAAATTGTTTAGTGCCAGCATTGGTTCATTTCCGATTATGACCAAAGAAAAATTTTTGGAGGCTGGAAAAAAAGAAAAAAAAATTTACCTGGCAGTACGTCACCCGCTTACAATAGCTTTTGCCTATTTCACTATGTTCTTATATGGAATGTGTCTGCAATCTTTTTTAAGTAGTCCCCGCCGGCATTGGGATTCGCTTGCAGTTTTTATTCTTCATATTGCTGCGGCGGTATTGCTTTTTATATTTCTAGGCCCACTTGTTTGGTTTCTTACACTATTTCTTCCGTTATTTATTGTTCATATGCTTGGTGCTTATCTTTTTTATGCGCAACATAATTTCCCCGGTGTAAAATTCAGGAGCAATATTGAATGGTGTTACGAAAATGCAGCACTTGAATCATCCAGTTATATGGCAATGAATCCTTTTATGCAATGGGCAACTGCAAATATTGGATTCCATCATGTTCATCATATCAATTCCAAAATCCCTTTTTACCGACTGCCAGAAGCAATGGCAAAAATCCCCGAACTGCAAACTGCCAATATAACAAGACTTACGCCTAAAGAAATTATCAGGTGCCTGCGATTAAAACTTTGGGATGCGGGAAAAAATAAAATGATAGGATTGGCGGAATTAAATAAGTAATAACTTCTTATTTCCAATTACAAATTCCATTCAACGGACCATTTTTAATTTTATACAGAACCTTCTTTGTTTTTCTTTTCAAGTGCAGTAATTCTGTCTGCAATCGAATCAAGATTGCGGAAATGGATATAATTTTTCCGATACTTATTTGCATCATACGCTGGTGAACCCATATACATCCCACCAGGCTTTGTAATACTTTTTGAAATACCAGATTGTGCAGTGATGATTGTATTATCAGCTATTTGCAAATGACCAACAATGCCCACTTGACCGCTGAACATACAGTTTTTCCCAATTTTGGTAGAGCCTGCTACAACTCCTGCAGCAGCATAATAAGTATTTTCACCAATTTCTACATTATGTGCTATATGGATCAGGTTGTCGAATTTAACACCCTTACGCAAAATTGTAGAACCCAACGTAGCACGGTCAATTGCACAGTTAGCACCTATTTCCACATCGTCTTCTAAAACTACATTCCCAATCTGGGGTACTTTTTTATTATCATTTTCCGGATTAAAACGAAAACCATCACTGCCAAGAACAGTTCCTGAATGAATGATGCAGTTTTTTCCAATACTCGTTTCTGAATAAACTTTTACTCCCGCAAATAATGTTGTGTTGTCGCCTATCACTGCATTATCTCCCACATATACCTGGGGATAAATTTTCACATTGTCACCAAT
>JANNUI010000419.1:0-5297 GCA_031395125.1 Chitinophagaceae bacterium
GGAATGCTGCCGGTAATTTTTACATCAATGATAAGCCCACCGGCGCTGTGGTGGGTCAGCAGCCATTCGGAGGAGCAAGGGGAAGCGGAACAAATGATAAGGCAGGAAGTATATTAAATCTCTACCGCTGGCTGAGTGCAAGGACGATTAAAGAAACCTTTAATCCGCCGACGGATTACCAGTATCCTTTTATGCAGGAGAAATAAAGGAGCAGAACAGGAACCTTAATCCGGGCAATTCTCTTTTATAAAAGCCTGGTATGCCGGGAGCTTACCAAATTTATTAGACAGTTTTTTCATTTTAGAGCAGCTGTAAAAATCATTTTCAAACAAACCGGCTGCAACTTCAAAGGCTTTCTCGGTTTCCTTTGAATACAGATAGGAGTAGAGCAATGTTTCCTGGAGATATCGTTTGTCATCCTCCCCATACTCATCTGGTTTTATAAGCCATTCACGGATTTCTGCTTCACCATAGGATTTTTTCCTCAGGTAGCGGATCAATCCATACATGTATTCGGCTTCATACGGATCCAGTACAACGGCCTGTGTATAGAAATAATAAACAGAATCCTGGTAGGGGTGGTTCTTTTTATCAAAGCGCCGGGCCAGACTGTAAATGAAATAAGCCGAATCTATATTGTCCGTCAATTCATTTCTTGCCGAATCCAGGGCAGCCCTTCCTTCCACATCATCCCTGAACTTATCGTACCGTACCCGCTTCAGCCTTTTTTCGTATTCGGCCATTTGTTCCAGGATGCATTTTGCACATTCAAATGTGCGGTATAGCGAATCTTTTTTAAGCACTTCCTTATAATAACCGAGGGCTTTCTTATAATCTTTCTTATAACCATAAGCAACGCCCAGGTAATAGGTAGGGATCAACCAGCCCGGACTTTTTTCAGTAGCTTTTTCCAGCAATTCAATTGCCTTTGTATAATTCAGCTTCCGCAATTCAAGGATGCCTTTGGCGCTCAGCAGGTAAGCCGCTTCCGGTTCCTGCCGGATTGCAGAATCAAGAACAGGTTCCAAAGAAGAACACATGGAATAGGTTCCCCAGATAGTGGTGCCCAGTACTTTCAAATATCGTTGAAGGTTGGTCAGTTGTTCCTGGTAAGGAAGCTTCAGGTCGTTCAGTTCCAGCACCTGGTCATAGAGGTCAATGGCGTATGAATATTCTTTTTCCTTTACAAAATTTTTACCGATAAATGAATTGTTGACGATCTCCTGTGCCGTATTCATCAGGGCGGATAGTAACCGGGAATTGGCGCCCAGTATAAAACCCTGATCATTGCTGCAGGATCTTATTTTCCGGTAGCTGGCTGCTGCCGAATTAGGATCATCCCTGTCAAATTTCTTTCCGGCAATGGCAGCATTCATTTGCTGATAATAAAAAGAACAACTGTCTTCCGGTATCCGGAACTTCCGGGAATATAAAGCGCTGTTGCCGGCAGGTTTGGCTTTGCTCTTATCCGGCGACGATTTGATACTGGCAATAACGGTGGAGTATTCATCAGGCCCCCGGACAATGGGTTGCTGTTTTTTATCCGTTTCCTTTACCACAGTTTGCCCGAAGTATTGCCGCAGTTCATCAAGGGTGATGAGCGAGTCTTTATCAGCATCTGCTGCGCCGGTCAGGCCATTGATCAGGTAATAGGAGAAGATCCCTCTTCCATTGCCCCACTGAGGGCCTTCCAGCGATTCCTGGTTGGGCTGTGAACTTAAGATCTTGATCTCATTGTGCCACATGGTTTTCAGGGCATTCCCGGTGTATTCAACTCCCTGACGACCGCCGGCAAGCTTTCCCGCCCTGCAGGCATCAGTTATAATGATCACCTGCACCGTGTCTTCAGCAAGTGTGACAAATATATCCTTAAGGTCATTGACCGATAAAGCGCCGGCCATGTAATTATTAGAATAAGTGTCCTGGGTGAGCAGGTATCCCTTTTTGAATATGGTGAAGTCTTCTGAGCCTCCGTGCCCGGAGAAATAGAATATGAGTTTATCGCCGGATTTTGATAACAGGGCCAGACGATACAACTCCGTGATCAGGTCTCCGCGTTTTGCTTCTTCATTGGTGAGCAATACGATATCGCTTTTGGCAATATTCCAGAAACTGTTATGCGCAAGGTAATCTGCAAAGACCTCTGCATCCCTGTCTGCATATTTTAATTTCTCGATGAACTGATATTCGGAAATGCCGATCACCAACGCCCTTGTTTTGCCGGGTGCAACCACCTGTTCATTCCTGGTGATGGCTCCTTTGGGATCCTGCGATGAAGCCGGGAGCGGACCAAAAAAAAGCAAACCCGCAACAAGGCTGCCTGACATAAGATGAAAGCGAATGCTTTTCATGTACTAAAAGTACTTAATGCTGCGGCAGGAAACAATACCCACTTATACGGATAAAAGTTTTGTGTCCGGTACTCCAACTCCTGCACAGTCTGTATCTTCACTCCAAAAAAAAGAATGCAGGTTTTGCTTTCATCCAAACAGTTACAGGAGGCTATCAGCGGGCTGGCTGTTTCTTTGCATGAAAAACACCGCAATCTTGCTGATGTGGTATTTGTAGGCATACAGCAGGGCGGGGCCGTACTCGGAGCAAATATTGTTGCAGCATTGCAGGAGCTAAGTAAACCGCAAGAGGTACAATATGGGCAATTGGACATTACCTTCTACCGCGACGATATCCGGAAAGAGATACTGGCCCCGGATACGATGAATATTCCCTTTCCCATTGAGAACAAAACGGTGGTACTGATAGATGATGTGTTGTTTACCGGCCGCACCATCAAAGCGGCCCTGGATGTGCTCCTGGATTATGGCCGCCCAGCCAAAGTAGAGCTCTGTGTGCTGATAGACAGAAAAGAGCACCGGCAGTTCCCGATCCAGGCAGATTATGTGGGCAAAACTGTAGAAACGGGCAAAACTGACAAAGTAAAACTTATGAACGGGGAGGTAGTGCTTATTTCAGAAAAGTAATTGGTGTTATTAGTGTAATTCGTGGCAAAACTATAACTTCGCCCTTTAATGCAACTATCCACTCGTCATCTGCTCGGCATTAAAAACCTCACCCCCGAAGATATTTCCCTTATTCTTTCCACAGCAGAGCAATTCAAAGAAGTTTTACAACGACCTGTCAAGAAAGTTCCTTCCCTCAGGGATGTTACCATTGTCAACCTCTTTTACGAAAATTCGACCCGGACAAGGTTTTCATTTGAACTGGCAGAAAAAAGACTGAGCGCCGACACCATCAATTTTGCATCTTCTACTTCTTCTGCGGCCAAAGGCGAAACACTGCTGGATACCGTGAATAATATCCTCTCCATGAAAGTGGATATGGTAGTGTTGCGGCACAGCGCCAGCGGGGCGCCTCATTTCCTGGCGCAGCATATCCCGGCAGCCATCATCAATGCGGGTGACGGTATCAACGAGCATCCCACCCAAGCATTGCTGGATGCCTTCTCCATCAAAGAAAAAACCGGTTCGCTGCAGGGAAGAAAAGTGGCCATTATCGGCGACATCATGCACAGCCGGGTGGCGCAAAGCAATATTTACCTGCTGAAGAAAATGGGGGCTGAAGTAACCGTTTGCGGACCGCCGACTTTGATCCCCAAATACATCAGCGAAGCGCTTGGTGTGCATGTGCAATACAATCTGCGGGAGACATTGGAATGGTGCGATGTGGCCAATGTATTGCGGATACAACTGGAAAGGCAGAACCAGGTTTTATTTTCTTCGCTGCGGGAATACAGTATTGCTTATGGTATAAACAGAAAATTGCTGGACAGCCTGCAAAAAGAGATCATCATCATGCACCCCGGGCCTATTAACCGGGGAGTAGAACTGGACAGTGATGTGGCGGACAGCAAACAATCGATTATCCTGCAGCAAGTGGAGAACGGCGTGGCGGTAAGGATGGCGGTGCTCTACCTGTTGTCTGGAAGAAATGCAGGCAATAATTAGTAATTATTAATTAATAATTATTAGCTTTCGTTGCTAATAAGTTTACATGCAAAGAATCTGTCTTTTCCCCGGCACTTTTGACCCCGTAACACTCGGGCATGTGGATATTATCAACCGGGCATTGCCTTTATTTGATAAAATAATAGTGGGGATCGGACTGAACACCTCCAAAGCTCCTATGTTTTCGCCAGAACAGCGGTTGGACTGGATCAAAGAAATTTATAAAGATGAAGAAAGGGTGGAAGGGGCCGTATATGAGGGGCTGACCATAAACTTCTGCCAGAAGTTAGGGGCCCATTTTATCCTGCGGGGTATCCGTTACGTTAGCGATTTTGAATATGAGAAAACGATTGCCGATGCCAACCGTACATTGGACAGAACGATCGAAACCATTTTCCTTACGGGTGAACCGAAATACACTTCTGTTGCTTCCACCATTGTTAGAGACATCATCCGCAACGGCGGCGACGCCAGCCATTTTCTTCCTGAATCGGTTTTCAAATCACTCCCCAAATAAACAGGATGAGTATTTGGTTTAATAAGGATTTATCCATTGAACATTTCGGGCAATTTGGAAAAGGCACTATGGGAGAGCACCTTGGCATAGAATGGACAGAGCTCGGGGAAAACTTCCTGAAAGCAAAAATGCCTGTCGACCATCGCACCAGGCAGCCTTACGGACTGTTGCATGGCGGTGCCTCCTGTACATTAGCTGAAACCATCGGCAGTGTTGCATCAGCTATGGTGATTGACCATACAAAATATTATTGTGCCGGGCTTGAGATTAATGCCAATCATGTGCGAAGTGCAAAGGATGGTTTTGTAACCGGCACTGCTTCGCCCTTACATCTTGGGACCAGTACCCATGTCTGGGATATTAAGATCCACGACGAAAAGGAAAAATTGATCTGTGTAAGCAGGCTGACGGTGGTTATTATTCCCCGGAAAGGATGATACGCTGGCAGTTGCCCCGTGGGGCATAATGCCTGCCTCCCGGCAGGCAGGTTGGTAGTAAAAGAATCATAGCTGTTTGCGACCCCGTAGGGGTGGAACCTTATTTTATTTCAGCTAATTTCAGCACATCTACCACAGAGGGAAAGGCTTCCTTATAGTATTCCGGCAAATCGTGCGGTTTCACCCACCGTATTTCCTGTATTCCTTCTTCCGTTTGAGGAGCAAGTTGCTGCTCCCCGCTAACTTTCATGCTGTACCAGTGTGATTCCTTCAGGACAAACCGGGTCCCTTCATGATAAGTATGATAAGTAACAGTAAGCGGAGACAATAATTTTACCTTTTGTAATCCTGTTTCTTCTTCTACCTCTCTTACTGCACAGG
>JANNUI010000626.1:0-3408 GCA_031395125.1 Chitinophagaceae bacterium
GTCCACCGGTATCAACAGGGTAAAAGTATTCTGCACCAATAATAAGGGCACTGCTTCACTGGCAGAATACATCGAAATAAACGGCTCCTACACTCCTGCCGAAAAACCCAAAACATATTTCATTGGCATTGCGGTTTCCAATTACAAAGACAGCTCCATGAACCTCCGCTTTGCCGCCAAAGATGTCCGGGACCTTTCCGGTTCATTTGGTAAGATGTTTAAGAATGCCTACGAGGCCGACACCCTGATCGATGCGCAGGCAACAAGGGAGAATATTCTGCAGCTCCGGAAAAAACTGATGAACACAACGGTGAATGACAAAGTGATCATTTCCGTGAACGGCCATGGCCTGCTCAGCGACAGCCTTGATTTTTATTATGCCACTTATGATTGTGATTTTAAAAACCCTGTAACAAGGGGACTGAAATATGAAGACCTGGAAGCCTTGCTGGATGGGATACCGGCCCGCAAAAAGTTATTGCTGATCGATGCCTGTCATTCCGGTGCATTGGACAAAGAAGAATTAGTGATTCAACAAAAGAAACTGGTAGCAGCTGAGAAAGAAAATATTACCAAAGGCGATACAGTAAAAGGATTTGCATCCAGAGGCACCATTCTCAGGAACACCCAAAGCAAGATAGACGCCAACAGCACTTATGAAGTGATGCAGAACCTGTTTGCAGACCTGTCATCCGGCAACGGCGCCGTCATCATTTCAGCCGCAGGGGGCATGGAGTATGCTTTTGAATCAGACAAATGGAACAATGGCGTATTCACTTATTGCATCCGCAGGGGGATAGAGGAGGAACTGGCAGACAAACAGGACGGGAATGGCGATAACCTGGTAAATGTGGGTGAACTGAAAAAATATGTGAGCCGCCAGGTTAGTGAACTCACCGGTGGCAAACAGCGGCCCGTATCCCGGAGGGAGAACATCGAATTCAACTGGATCATCTGGTAAACGCAACGATGGCCCGGTGATTGGCATCCAGTACTTGTTTCCCGATTGTTAATGCCCTGATTTATACCCGCTGCCGGGTATTCGGGCAGAACCGGCGTCTCAGTATATTTACAATATGATTTTTACCACCCCAAGTCTTAAACTTATTACGATGAAGAAAATCCTGTTAACCACTGCTGTTTGTCTTTTTGTTTCTTTCAGCAGTTTTGGGCAAACCAAAAGAGCATTGATCATTGCTATCGGCAATTATGACTTCGAAAATAATGGCTGGAGACCAATTAATGCGCTGAATGATGTGCCGCTGATACAAACGGCCCTGGAAAAACAAAATTTCCCTGTAGCGAACATCAAAACGCTCACTGATGAAATGGCCACCAGGGCTGGCATTGAAAAAGCGCTGGACGACCTCGTAAAGAGTTCCGGTACCGGGGATGTGGTTGTCATACATATTTCCTCCCATGGCCAGCAACTGGAAGACGATAATGTAAGTGAAGAGATGGATGGCCTTGATGAAGCCATTGTTCCTTACGGGGCCACCTATTCTATCGATAAAAGCATTTACAATAAAGTGGCTGCCGGCTATTTCAGGGATGATGCTTTTGGTGAAAAGGTCACCCAACTACGCAATAAACTCGGCAAGAACGGAGATGTGCTGGTCAGCATTGATGCCTGTCATTCCGGAAGCGGTACCAGGGGTGGCGTGGCAGTGGCCAGGGGAAACAACAGCCCGATGGTGAGTGATAATTTTGCAAAGAAAAAGTTACCGGCAAAAGATGCGGCCGGTGTGTTTAAAGAAAATACAAAAACCAAACTCAGCAGTAACGCCGCAACTTATGTCGTTATCTCCGGAGCACAGGCACAGGAACTGAACTATGAATGTTTAGATGATCAGAACAAAGCAGTTGGTTCACTCTCCTACTCTTTCAGTAAAGCCATCAGTTCGCTGGAAGGAAAGATCACTTACAGGGCTTTGTTTGCCAGGATTGAAGAAGTTATGCGGGAAAAAGCGCCCAAGCAAAAACCAGTGCTGGAAGGTGACGGGATTGACCGGGAACTTTTTGGCGGCAAATACCTGCGGCAGCAACCTTATATCACTATCAACCCTGAAGAAAGCAACAACTCAATGATTGCATTAAAAGCAGGAACCGTTTCAGGGGTAACAGTAGGATCTGTTATCAGCTTTTTCCCTTCCGGCACAACTGACCCAATTGGTAAAGTACACCTGGCAAAGGGAAAAGTAATGACTGCATCTAACTTTACGTCTATCGTTAAACTGGATAGCAAAGATGATGGCCTCGTGAAAAAAATGCCCTGGGCCTTTATTACAGAAACTGTTTATGGCAATAACAGGATTAAACTGAGTCTCGATTCTTTGTCCGATGCAGAAAGCAAACCCATAAGGGATGGATTGAAAGATTTTCAACTGGCAGATATCAACTCTAAATGCGAACTGTATCTTGGCAAATCTGAAACAGGCAGCGGTCATGCTTTGCGCTATGCCAATACCGGTTCTGTTTTTGTGGATGAGATTGATATCAGCAATACCGAAGCATTAAAAGATGAGCTGAAAAAATATGACCGTTTCCGTTACCTGCAAAACCTGAAGTTTACAGAGAAAGGCCTTTCTGCAAAAGTTGAGCTTGTTTTCTTAGACGCCAAAGGCAATATTGATAACGCTAAACAGAAAAGTCGTACAAAATTCGGAAGGCTGGAACTAAAAATAGGTGATGAGGTTTACCTGAAAATAATTAATACAGGCGCTAAGAAATTCTATGTGAATGTGGTGGACATACAACCGGATGGTAAAATAAACCCGGTGATACCGAATAAAAATCTCCGGGATATTAATAATAATCCTGCCCCCATCCGCTGGGATCAGTGTTCAGTAAACAAAGGCGATTCGCTTTTCTTTAAAGATCTCTCTATTACGATCGGGCCCCCGCTGGGCGAAGAGATCTTTAAGGTATTTCTTTCCGGCGACCCGCTTGACCTGGAAGAGATACTGACCAGCAATAGCGAAACCAACAGCCAGAGCCGTGGTGTGCTGAACAACCTGGCAAAGATCTTCAAAGAATCGCAGGTGAATGCAACGGGCACCCGGGGTGGTGAAGGAAAGATCAATACAGCTCAGAACGGAACTATCTTCGGGTTGAACTTTGCGATCGTGGAGAAACAGTAATTTTTCACGCAGAGAACGCTGAGTACACAGAGATGATTTTTTTTGTGTGCTCTGCATTCTCTGCGTGGATCATTAGTGGAACGTACGGGTCCCGATAGCTATCGGGAGAGCTAACGTCATATTATCAAGAGTATTGAGCAATCAGGTTCTGTATTATCTCAGGATGCATTTTCAGGTTTTCAATGAATTTTCTACTCTTCATCCTTTTGATGTGAGATTCAATTTTCCGGGCTTGAGTATAACTAAGATTTTTCAGACAATAATATAC
>JANNUI010000438.1:0-2218 GCA_031395125.1 Chitinophagaceae bacterium
CCTGTGATCACGAAAATGTGCGCCCGGATATTTTACTGTTAGGTAAGGCATTGGGTGGCGGCATGCTGCCGGTAAGCGCTGTACTGGCTGATGACCCCATCATGCTCACCATTAAACCCGGCGAACATGGCTCTACCTATGGAGGCAACCCGCTGGCCTGCAAAGTAGCGATGACAGCCTTGCAGGTACTGAAAGATGAAAAGATGGCGGAGAATGCAGCAGCCATGGGGGTATTGTTAAGGGCTGAACTGCAACAACTCCAATCCCCGCATATCCGCATCATCCGCGGAAAAGGATTGCTGAATGCGATCGTTATCGGACATTCCAATAAGGAGGCCGCATGGGAGCTCTGTCTTGCACTAAAAGAAAACGGGCTGCTGGCCAAACCAACGCATGGCGATAAGATACGTTTCGCACCGCCCCTGATCATTACAAAAGAACAACTACTGGAATGCGTTGAGATCATTGGCGACAGTCTTGCTGTGCTCGATTGATGTTCTTTTCCTGACATGCCGGACTTTCATCCCCGACCCGACCCGGTACCGGAAGGATGATCATTACCTGATCATAATCAGATGTTATCCTGACAGGCCGCGGCTTTTCTTTTTCAAAAAAAATTATCTTCACAACATGGATATACACCTGCACTACGACCAGCCCCACAACGAAGAACACCTGAAAAGCAGTGCAGCGCTGCGTGACATAGTAATTGGAATGAGCGACGGCCTCACCGTTCCTTTTGCACTGGCGGCGGGTCTCAGCGGCGCTGTGGACTCCACTTCCATCATCGTCATCGCCGGCATAGCCGAAGTAGCGGCGGGTTCTATCGCCATGGGACTGGGCGGTTACCTGGCCGGTAAAACAGAACAGGACCACTACAACAGCGAAGAAAAAAGAGAATACTATGAAGTGGACAACCTGCGCCACCGGGAAGTGGAAGAGACCAAAGAGTTCTTCGCCAATATCGGACTGAGCAAAGAACTGCAGGAAAAAGCCACGGAAGAAATTTCAAGAGATAAAAAACAGTGGGTGAATTTTATGATGAAATATGAACTGGGGCTGGATAAACCTGACCCCAGAAGGGCTACTAAATCTGCACTCAATATCGGGTTGTCCTATGTTGTGGGCGGTCTTGTTCCGCTGAGCCCCTATTTCTTTGTGGATTCACCGGTGGAAGGGCTTAAGATCTCTTTGGCCGTTACGCTGCTCTGCCTTTTCATCTTTGGTTACTTCAAAAGCAGGATGACAGGCATCAAACCCTGGGTGGGCGCCCTGCGGGTAATGATGATCGGCGCTTTGGCAGCCAGCGCTGCATTTGGGGTGGCTAAATTATTTGGGGGATAACCTCACCCCGACCCTCTCCACGGTGTGGAGAGGGAGCCTTCCTCCGTCGGCGAAATATTTTTTCAATTTATTTTTCTTCGTTCTATCAAGTTCTTATAGCAACAAAAACTTTCCAATTTTGATGCTGACCGGAATAATAAAAGGGTTGAAGAATCTTCAATGCTTTAATGACTTAATTCCACAACGCAGCATTCCACTTCACTATCGATAGCTTACCGGATGAAAAAGGCCGGATCTGACGAACTATGATAAAAAAAAGAGGCTGTCCCAAAAGGGGTGGCCTCTTTTTAGTTTTTGGAGGTGTTTTATTCACATTTTGGCTGTATAAAATGTAGTTGCAAAAGCCTTATTAGTTTTTAAATTTTGCTGTACAATTTATCGTATGGCAAAACCACTATTCAAAGCCTATTCTCAGAATCAGCGCTTTTTGTTTCCTCCAAGCCTTGAGGAAATGATTGATGCCAACCATCCTGTACGTGTTGTTAATGAAATAATCGATCGGGTTGACATTGATATTATCATCAAAAAGTATAAAGGCGGGGGCACAACCAGTTATCACCCCAGGATGCTTTTAAAAGTGCTGGTTTATGGGTATTTGAATAATGTATACAGCAGCCGTCGCATAGAAGCTTCTGTAAAAGAGAATATTTATTTTATGTGGTTGGCGGGAATGTCTCAGCCTGATCACAGAACGATCAACCGGTTCCGCAGTGAGCGGTTGCGTAATATTTTAAAGGAAGTATTTGCTCAGATTGTGCTGCTGCTGGTAGATAGTGGTCATGTGAGCTTAAAGGAGATTTACACGGATGGTTCCAAGATAGAGAGTGTTGCCAACCGGTACAGCTTTGTATGGGGCAAAGCTATTAAGACCAGC
>JANNUI010000470.1:0-2903 GCA_031395125.1 Chitinophagaceae bacterium
ATTGGTCATCAGCTTCACCCCCAGCCTTTCTAAATATTTTTTGGAATCTGCCGATGATTTTTCACTCATGGCGCCCAGCGTCTTATTGCTTCCTTCCAGCAGGTAAATATTCATGCTGGAGAAATCCAGTTCCGGGAAATCTTTGGGTAATACATATTTCTTCATCTCCGCCAGGGCGCCGGACAACTCCACCCCTGTTGGCCCGCCACCCACTACCACAATATTCATCAGGCGCTGAAGTTCCAGCTGATTGGTGATCGTATGGGCTTTTTCAAAATTCTGCAGCAACCGGTAGCGCAGTTGCAATGCCTCCACGGTTGATTTCATGGGAAATGCATGCTGGGACAACTTTTCATTTCCAAAGAAATTGGTATCGGCCCCGGTGGCCAGCACCAGCACATCATATTGTATCTCTTCCGTATCGGTGATGATCTTGTTTTGCGCTGGTAACACCTGCTTCAGCTCGGCCAGCCGTATCCGTACATTTTTGCTTTTTTGAAATACTTTTCGCAGGGGAAATGAAATATTGCTGGCATCGAGCCCCGCCGTGGCCACCTGGTAAAACAGGGGCTGGAACTGGTGATAGTTGAACCGGTCCAGCAGCAGCACCTCAAAACCGGCCTTGTTATTGAGTTTACGGGCCAGCCGCAGGCCGCCAAATCCTGCACCGGCGATCACGACTTTCATGGTTTGTCTTTTAATTGACAGTACAAACTTACACTATTTTCAATAATTACTGAAAATTTAATATGAGTGCGTAGCAGGCCATTTTGGTATCTGCCACGAAGGCACCATCCCGATAGCTATCGGGACACAAAGCAATCACGAAGACAACTTTGTGCAACTTCGTGTCTCCGTGACTTTGTGGCTCAAATATTCAGACAAACCCACTACTTACAAATTATTCGGATTGGGTCAATACAGCATCCTCACTTTGATCGTCCCCTTTACCTCCCGAAGTAGTTGCAGGGCATGGGCAGAAATGTTCTTGTCTACATCCAGCACCACATAACCAATTTCGTCATTGGTCTTCAGGTACTGCCCGAGGACATTGATCTTGTTGTTGGAGAGCTGCGTATTTATCTCTGATAAAACACCAGGCACATTATTATGTATATGAAGGATGCGGTGGCCCCCCTCCTGAGGGGGTAAGGCAAGCGGTGGCACTGTATGTGAACCGAAAGTGATTCCCGTTTCCAGGTAATTAAAAAGTTTTGCACTTACGTCTTCGCCAATATTTTCCTGGGCTTCTTCTGTGCTGCCCCCGATATGCGGAGTAAGTATGACATTCGGACAACCCTGTAATGGTGTTTCAAACGAATCACCCTGTTTTTCCGGTTCCCATGGAAATACATCAACAGCCGCGCCGCCTATATGACCATCGAGAATAGCCTTTCGCAAGGCTTCCAGGTCAACTACCGTTCCCCTTGCAAAATTGATCAGTATGGCCCCTTTCTTACAATACTTTAATGTGTTCTTATTAATTAAACTTTTGGTATTGGAAGTTCCTGGAACATGCAGTGTCAGCACATCTGACCTTTTGAGTAATTCTTTAATGGATTTCACCTTCTCTGCATTGCCCAGCGGCAATTTAACTGCTTCATCAAAAAAAACAACCTTCATGCCAAGCGATTCCGCCATAACACTAACCTGGCTTCCAATATTACCATACCCGATAATACCCAGTGTCTTCCCTCTCAGTTCATAACTGCCTTTGGCTTCTTTCATCCAGAATCCTTCATGTGCGGCTTTATTTTTATCCGGAATTCTCCGGATAAGCATGATGGCAGCCCCAATTACCAGTTCTGCCACAGACCTGGTATTAGAATACGGCGCATTGAACACCACCACTCCGTTCTTCGTTGCTGTTTTCAGATCCACCTGGTTCACACCAATACAGAAACAGCCGATGGCCTGCAGTTTTTTGGCGGCATCCAGAATCTTCCTGGTGATTTGTGTTTTGGAACGTATACCAAGAATATGTACGTTTTTGATTTCTTCGGCCAACTGTTCTTCCGTTAGCGCTTTATTTATTTTATCCACTTGCACATAACCATGCCGGTGAAAATTCTTTACGGCGATATCGCTTATATTTTCAAGGAACAGAATTCGTACTTTCTCTTTGGGATAACTCGTAGTATTTGTAGCAGCCATGCTGCAATATTAACCCAGATTTTGCAGTTGTATGCAAAATCTGCCAGGAGTGCCGGCGAAACAAAGTTTGCCGGGGTTAATCCCGACAAAAATTTGTGCCTTTGGCCAAATTTTTCGTCGGTGATTAAGGTTTTTACCCTCTTGGGGAAAACTCATCCTTCTTTCACCAGACAAGCACTGTTATTTTTGTTCAAACCGGTATGTATTTGAAAACCCTGTATAGCCTCGCCCTCCTGATTGTACCCTTTATTGCCTGCAATTTTTCTGCTGCTGAGAAAAAAACGGAAGATGATTCGTTGCAATACTATCCTCCTACGCCGGCAAAACTCAGCAAGGATGAATTCAGGAACTATTACCGTCAACTAAGCGCTTTTTTTGATACCATGTTGCTCAGCAAAGGATTTAACGGCGGTATACTGGTTGCTAAGAACGGCGCCGTTATTTATGAAGCATACCAGGGAAAAATTGATATCCGGAAAAATGATACCCTGACCGGCAACACCTCCCTTCATATAGCTTCTACTTCCAAAACTTTTACAGGGGTAGCTGTATTGCGGCTGCTGCAGGAAGGCAAATTGTCGCTGAATGATCCATTGGAAAAATTCTTCCCCCGCTTTCCCTACCCGGGTATTACCATAAAAATGCTGCTCTGCCACCGCAGCGGATTGCCCAATTATGTCCACTTCATGGGCAACCTGAAATGGGGCATTCTTCCGAATAAGAAGTGGAACAAACAACTCGCCACGAAC
>JANNUI010000485.1:0-8506 GCA_031395125.1 Chitinophagaceae bacterium
CCACCTGGTCCGATGCGTTATTTTTGAATTTATTGACAAACATTTCCTCCGTCCAGGCGCCGATACCGGTAGTGCTGTCAGGAGTAATATTGGCAACCGTTACTTTCATAAATCCAAGATCAAATAAAAAACCGCCGGAAAACATTTTTGAGAAATCTGGCCCATGTGGCCCCATGGGTGTATGACATTCAGAACAAACCGCCGCAGTAATAAGGTATTGGCCATACTTAACTTTGTCTGAAGGGTCGGGCATCGTGTTATTATCCAGATTCCCCTCCGGCAACGGCCCCAGTATGCTCATGGGTATCTCCAGTTTCCTGGGAGCAGTGGTGCGTTCGATGGGTTTTAGTGTGCGGAGATAAGCAACGATGGAGAGTATATCGCTTTTTGTCATCCTGCTGAAAAAGTGATAAGGCATGATAGGGAAAAGCGTATCTCCTTTTTTATTAACACCACGGGTAATGGCGCTGACTATTTCTTCGTCCGTCCAGTCTTTTAATGCGAAAGGAGTAATATTGGGTGGGGTAACTTCACCAGGAATTCCTTCGGCTTTACCAAATGGGAAAACGGCACCCCCTCCTTCTGTTCCGGGCACAACCGGCATCGAGAACCTGCCAGTATCCCTGATGCTGTGGCAATCTATACACTGGGATACGTTATGGGCCAGATAATCTCCCCTCGCAATTACTTTTGTTAGTGAATCTTCCGCGGAAGTGCCGGTGGCTTCTGATTTTTTTCCCTTGCAGGAGGAAAAGTAAACGGTAACAGTTACCAGGACGGTAAACGCCGCCAGGGTAAAAAACTTTTTCATGTTGGTTTGTGTTTAAGGTTTTGGGTGGCTAAAAGATAAAACATTTAACAGAAAAACAGCCACGCCGCAGAAAAAAATTATAGCCCGGTCATCTTAAAACATACCCGAGATTTAGGGTCAGTGGTATTTTCACTCCTTCATTTTCAGGAAACAGGTTACCATTGGAATAATGGGCGATCCTCAAGCCTGCATATATATTTTTTTTCTTTCCGGTAAGAACACCCATGCCCATAAAATCATGAAAAGTGAATTTGCGGCCCAGTGGTTTATTGTCCACATTTGTTTTGGAAATAAATGCCGGGCCTGCCACCGAGTATTCAAGGAAAATATCCAGGGGTTGGGTGCGGATGGCATGGAAGCGGAGTACCGGGTTAAGTGATACACTGAAAAAATTCTCTTCCTTAACGCTGCTTTGCCAAAAACCAATATGTGCTGCCCAGTCCATGGCAAACACTTTGCGGGCATGAAAAATATTGCGCTGGTAGCTCAATGAAAACCCTTTCCTGACATGGGCAGCGCCTCCCCAGAATATGGGCACCGGTCCTTTGGAAACTGCATCGTTCACACCATATCCCAATGCATTGGAAGTATAGCCGGCCATTATCATTTCCTCCGGAAAAATATATCCGCTTAGGGCATTACTTGCTGTTTTCTCTTTTGACAATGGCCTTAAATGATACTGGAACCCGCCGCCTATAAATAAGGTATGCGGTTGCTTTACTTTCTTGTTTTCCGGCGACCAGGCGGCACTCATTTGCAAGTCCCATTTTTTGCCCAGGTGATACTGAAATGCCCCGCCAAATATTCCGCTTACATAGTTGGCATTCTTCACCACCTGTACATTGCCTGTTTCAAACCCGTTGCGGGTAATGATCCCCAGACCTGCTTCCGCAGAAAAAGAGATCTTTTTGCTGACCGGTACCGCTGCATTCAATGTCAGTCCGGCTACATTCATCCACACGGAATGATTTTTTTTGTCGCCGTTAATATTCCGGTACTGCACCCAGCCTACCGGCCGCATATAAGTAATGCGGGCCGACAGGTGTTTGTTAAAGGAGTAGCCATACAACAAAATGCGGACAGCCGTATGGGGAATAGATACAGATTCAACATTATTTCCCGGTTCTAACTGTGTAGAAGAAAAAGGATAATTGATATAGCCAATGCTCACTCCAAAATTTGCATTCTTCAACCCCGGGGGGTATTGGGTCCTGCTGTCCTGCGCAGCAACAATGAAGCAATGCAATAAAAGTATGAGGCTGATAAAGCCTGGTTGGGGTTTGCTGGTTTTCATCTCTATGGTAAGCAGTTGCTTTGAAATGACCCGTAAATATATCGGATTGCGGCAAAATTCTTAGGAAAAAATGCAAGCGCCGTCATTTATCCGGCAGTTTCCACTCCCGCCGGCTAACCTCCATGATATTTGGTTGCACAGCACTTAATATTTCACCGGTACGGCGTCCGTTTATTTCACTGTTATAGTCGTGCAGGTGGATCCGCCGGCTAATCGGGATCTCAATGTATTGATAGGCAGAGTCAACAGTTGAGTGATCATTAAAGCGGATAAACAGATCGGTTCGCCCATCCCATTTGAACTTGCAAAAGTTATAATGTATCAGGTAGTAGCCCCGGGCAAAATGAAACATCGTATCATAGCCGTACCAGTAATGGACCCTGGTCCGTTCTGTCCGGTACTTTATAAAATCATCATAGCCCAGGAACCAACAGGTATCCTGTGTATCCTTTCCTGTACCATATATGGTATCAATAACAATTTTTTTGTTCCCGTCCACCAGCACCGGGTTCAGTTTTTTGAATTCGGCTGATGTAACATCTGTTTTAAGCAATATCATCCCGGTACAGTCCCAGGGACAGTGCTGTGCCTGTGCCCGCTGTGCAGTGATCAACAACAGCAATAAAAATAGCCGGCGCATGATGAAGCTGATTTGAACGAAGGTAAGAAAGCTTCCAGGCATTGTACTTTCAGCAAACGAGTATTTTATCCTGCTAAGAACCGGTATCCCACTCCTTTGATAGTAATGATCTCCACCAAAGGATCTTCCTTCAGGTAGCTGCGCAGCCTGGTGATATATACGTCGAGGTTACGGCTGTTAAAAAAGGAGTCATTTCCCCAGAGCAGGTTCAGGATGTCTTTTCGGTCAATGATCTTGTCCCGGTTTTCGTACAATAGTTTCAGCAATTCGCTTTCCCGGTAAGAGAGTTTTTTATCTTCTTTGCCATTGTTCAGCAACTGGCGGCTGATCTGGAAACTGTATTTGCCCAACGTTACCGTCCCGCTGTTTACCTTAGGCATCCCTTCCTGCCGGTTGCGCAGCAGGTGTTGTATCCGAATGATCAGCTCCTCCATGCTGAAAGGTTTCCGGATATAATCATTGCCGCCGAGGGAAAATCCTTTCACCACATCTTCGGTTTGTGTTTTCGCAGTCAGGAATATGATGGGTACCTCTTCGTCCAGTTCCCTGATCTCATCGGCAATGGTAAAACCGTCTTTATTGGGGAGCATCACATCCAGTACACAGATGTCAGGTTTTGTTTCTTTGAACAGCTTCAGCACTTTGGCGCCATCGCTTTCCATGGTGACGGCAAAGCCACGGCTTTCGAGGCTTTCCCTTACTATCTTTCCAAGGAAGAGTTCATCTTCAACATATAATACTTTTACTTTACTCATGGTAAGAGATAATATGATTGGTTTTTTACCGCAGAGAACATGAGTTACATGAGATTTCGCAGAGCCCTTCGATTGACCCAGGACTTACTCTGCGTTAACTTGGCGTCCTCACTTCTCTGCGGTTAAGCTATTTTTTGGTAATGTAATTATAAACTTTGTTCCGATCCCTTGCTGACTTTCTACCTCTATTCTTCCCTTATGTTTTTTCACCACATGCGCCACATAGCTCAGCCCCAGGCCGTAGCCTTTGGCATTGTGGGTGTCGCCATGAGGAATGCGGAAGAATTTTTCAAATATTTTGTTTTTGTATTCCGGGGTGATGCCGATGCCGTTATCCGCAACACTCATTAGCACATCCTTTTCATTTTCATTGATACTTACCCGTATCTCGGGGTTTGCCTTGCCGTATTTCAGTGCATTATCCAACAGGTTGAAGATAACACTGAGCATGTGCAGCCGGTCGCCGGCGATGTTTACGTCACCGTTAGTGGTGATCGTAAGGCTGGCATGATGCTTTTCCAATTGCAGTTTCAGGGATGCGGCCACTTCCTGCACCAGGTCGTGCAGGTTCAGCGATTCGTATTTCAGGTCTATCCCTTTCATTTCAAACATAGACAACTTAAGCACTTTGTCCACCAGCAGGCTGAGACGTTGCAGTTCATTGCCCGATATGTCTAAGTATTCTTTCGTCCGCTGCGGGTTGTCTATGGCATTGAAATTCTTCAGCGCTTCAATGGCCACCCCTACCGTGGCGATTGGTGTTTTCAGCTCATGGGTGATATTGCTGATGAATTCATTTTTTAGTTCGGCCAGCCGCCGTTGCTTCAGCAGGCTGCGGTAGAGCAGCACAAAGGAAAGGATGGTGATGCCAAGCAGGAGTATGGAAAATAAAATGGGCTGGGTTATCTGCCGGAACAAAAAGGGGAAAGTGTTGCCCAGTTTAAGTTCATAGGCCACCGGTTTTACAAACCCTACCGTTACCCGGTTGAAATCATTCTCCATTTCATCGATTGTCACTTCCGTTCTATGAACCGAATAGGGCACATCCAGTTTATCTTTTGCCAGCCTGTTTGCATAAGCGCTGTCGATCTCACTTAACCGGAGGCTGTCCAGCAAGGAGTCCACCCCGTATAGTAAATTGAGAACATAATCCCTTCCGCCATGCGGGGCAGGTATAGCCTGGTTGAACTTAATGGAATCACTGTAATAATCAACTGTTGTCTTGTTCATGGAGATCGTCATCAATTTCTTACCGGCCTTTTTCAGCGAATCCTTCATTTTGTTATGCACCACATTGATGGTAGAGACAATTTCCTGGCGGGGGGCCACTCTCAGTTTTACTGCTTCCTTGCCGTCCTCACCCACGAATACTTTTACGGTGGGTTTTCCTCCTGCTTCCTCCCATTTTACCCCGTCCAATTTCAATTTGGAGACCTGCAGGTGCATGACAGTTTCCCGGAAAGCAAGATCTGTTTTTATCTCCAGTGATTTTTTCTCCCGTGCATAGTTCTGCTTCAGCCAGTACAACTGGAAGCCGGTGATACCGAGTATCGCTACCGCCATTAACAGGGAAAGTGCTTTCATATTTCGCATGAAACCGGAGTAAGAAGACAAAAATAAACCAATGTTCCGGGCTATTGTACCCGCATTAACCTTTATTAACCTTAATGAAAGGTGGGTTAACCTCTCTTCCCCTCCTGCCTGGTTAGCTTTGAGCCTCACCCCAGCCCTCTTCTTCAGGAGAGAAGGTAAAAACAAGAATTATGAAACATTTTATTTTTTCTCTGTTTGCAACAATGACCCTTTTTGTTAGTAAGGCACAGCAAAACCAGGGAAAGGTATTGTATGACCGCACCGTAAAGGTCCAGTTCAGCTTTGCCGGCATGGGCGGCGGGATGGAACAGCAGGTACCAACCACCCGTACTGATAAATATGAACTCACATTCGGCAATGGCCAGAGCCTGTGGAAACAGGCCGAAACCGAAAACGAAGATGAAGGCGGTTCTTTTCATAGCGAGAGCGGTGCCCAGATAAGAATGATCGTGGCCGGGAGCAATGATGTCATGTTCACCAATTTTGAAACAGGCAAGAAAGTAGAAAAAAGGGAACTGATGGACAAAACATTCATCATTGACGATACCATCAGCAAACTGAAATGGAAGATGACAGGTGAGACCAAAATCATCCTCAATCACAATTGCATGAAAGCAACGGCCACCCGTACCAGTAAAAGGACAATTATGAATGCGGATAACGGGGTAGTGGAAAGAAAAGAGATTGATGATACCTCTGCCATTGTTGCCTGGTTTGCACCGGGGATCCCTGTTTCGGCGGGACCATCAGAGTTCCAGGGACAGTTGCCGGGATTAATTCTTGAAATGGATATCAAAGACGGTACCCAGGTCTATAAAGCCGTTTCTGTTTCTGAAAAAGCCGACCTGTCTGAAATAAAAGAGCCTTCTGGTAAAAAACACTACACGACTGCCGAGTTCAGCAAGGAAAGAGAAAAGATGATGAAGGAAATGGAGCAGAATAATGGGGGTGGCAACCGAAGGGTCATCCGGATGAACTGATAATAAATTATAGCCATGGAACAGCCCCGACGATACCGTCGGGTTTTTTTTATGGTAATGGTTTCTGCAATTTCTATCTTTAGTGATATGATGCAGAAGGCGTTTGCCAGCAGGGTTGCTGATATAGTAAAGAATAAAAAACAACCCTGTGGCCTCCGCCGGGTGGATAAAGAACTGAACCTGCCGGATATGGAAAACCTGAAGATCACCATTGAACAATACAACCGGGCCTCCATCATTAAAGCACTGGATAATTCAATCAGTATATATAAGGCGTTAGGCAGAAAACCGTTCCCCCCGGATATACAGTTACAGGACCTTGCTGAAAAAAAGAGCCTTGAATACTTCAAATTGATCAAACAAAGGAATTAATTTCCCTGATCAATACCAGGTTTGGGAAATATAATGGCATTCAGAATTTAACAAAGCCATCATGGAACCACATGGACACATAGTAAACAATAGCAGGAAAAACATAGCTTACTATGTGATTATCTATGTGCCGTAACCTGCCCTGACAACGGAAGGGTGATGATGAACTCGGTTTGGATGCCTGGGGTTACTGGGTGCTGGTAAAATAAATTGATGCAGCCCGCTTTTCGTTGTGTCCTTCGTGCATACTTTGTGCCCTTTGTGTTCCCAGTCTCCCGATAGACGGGTATTTTTTAGGAACACAAAGGACACTACGAAACCACAAAGAGCACAAAGCCGGAAACTGCTGATAGTCATTTAAATAAATTAATTTCCCTGCATGAAATGGCCCCTTTTATTTATTTTGTTTTTTGCTCAAACCCTGTTTGCACAGGACAGTATGAGCATGCACTACAAGATCTACGACACCCGCAGCAAGCAGATCATCAGTATTGATAAGATAGTGGCCGACATGGCAGATGCTGATGTGCTGTTCTTTGGCGAAGAGCATAACGACAGCGCCGGGCATTATTTGGAAAATAAGATCTTCCGGGCCCTGCATGCACAGTATGGCGACCTGCTTGCCCTGAGCATGGAAATGTTTGAGACAGACAATCAGTTAGTACTGGATGAATACCTCGCCGGTAAAATGGATGAGAATCGCTTTTCAAAAGATGGGGGGCTTTGGAGCAACTACCGGGACTACCGGCCCATGGTAGAGTTCGCCAAACAAAATAAGTTACACGTGATAGCCGCCAACCCGCCACGTCGCTATGTAACATTGGTGGGCCGCCGCGGCATGAGAACACTGGATAGTTTAAACAAAGAAGCCAAAGCATTTCTGCCACCCTTACCATATGATACACTTACCGGTCGTTACCGCGAAAAATTCATGGATATCATGAAAGGCAGCCCCGGTGGCGGGAATCCCCGCGTCTATTACAGCCAGAGCCTCTGGGATGCGGGCATGAGCTACAGCATCTACCGCTTTCAAAAAAAGAACAGGGACAAAAAGATATTCCACTGCGTAGGCAAGTTCCACTGCGATGAAAAACTCGGCACGGCTGCCCAGCTGCAGTTGCGGAATAAAAAGCTGAGGATCTTAAACATCAGTTGTTTCCCTGATAAAAGTTTTCCGAACCCGGATTGGGAGAAGTTAAGCCATCTTGGCGACTATGTGATACTCACCAATTTTGATCTGAAGAGGACGTATTGATTTGCTTGTTCCGTTTTCAACAGAAAATCAATTAAATTTAGAATAAGCTTCTGTGACTTTACTCAAATTGTCGGGTGTATTTGCGAAACTTTGCTGAACAGGTAGTCATTTTGCAAAAACTACTTTATATCCTTGAATATCAGAGCAACAATATTCAAGCTTTCAAGAAAACAGGTGTTCGTATATTCGCTAATACACACGTTGGCTGTAATTTTATGAAGTCTCTACTTACAATAACATTTCTTCTATTTTGCTGCTTTACACACGGACAGACACAAGTATTCAAAAAGTATAATTTTGACAAAGGCGGTTATTATCTCTTGGGGACTTTGGCTGAAAGCGACTATAGCAAATTAGCTGACTCTTTAAAAGAATGGTACACGGACGACATTCAAGTATTGAATGAGTTTAAAAAGGTTTGGACATTTGCAAAGGAAAGTCCGATGTATGCTTGTGGGTATCATTATATGGTTTGTGTATGCAAGGACGGGCAATGTATTGAGAGTTTTCACATCAACTTGAACTGTAATGTTATTGCGACTTACATTGGCTATTTTTATTTTGACACGGAAAAGCTCAGCAGATTTCAAACAAAATTGAAAAGACCCTACAGCAAAAGAGAGCATTTCACTGACATAACAGCAGCAAGGAACTATTTAAAGAAAATTTCGTCTGATACAGCCCTAATCTTAAAGCCATCTCCTTCCTGGACAAAATATCAGGGAACTTTTGAGTTTGAATATAAATGTAAAAGTGATACAAAACATTGCATGGATAATACTGATAACTTGATTAAACAAATGGAA
>JANNUI010000487.1:0-4705 GCA_031395125.1 Chitinophagaceae bacterium
CCGAAGGCAGATTGGCTGTAACAGAGGTAATCTGCTGCGGAACCGTTTGCAGCCGGTTGCACTTCCCGCGGATGAGCTCGAACACATCCGGGTTCTTTTTATGCGGCATGATGCTGCTGCCGGTTGTGAGTTCGACCGGAAAAGAGATAAAGCCGAAGTTTTGGTTCAGGTACAGGCAGGCATCCATACTGAGTTTGGCCAATGTATCTGCCACATTGGATAAAGACTGGGCCACAATCCGCTCTGCCTTGCCCCTCCCCATTTGTGCATAGACCACATTGTAATTCAGATCTTCAAAACCCAGCAGCTTTGTTGTCAGGGTCCTGTTGATGGGAAATGAAGAACCATAACCGGCTGCCGAACCCAGCGGGTTCTTGTTCACCACATCGTACGCTGCTTTGAGGGTGACCACATCATCCGCCAGGCTTTCTGCATAAGCGCCAAACCATAAACCAAAAGAGGAAGGCATGGCGAGCTGCAAGTGTGTATAGCCCGGTAACAAATGCCCTTTGTATTTTTCGCTTTGCTTTTGCAGGAGTTCAAAAAATGGCTGAATTGTTTTTACCAGCTCTTCCAGCTCATTACGGAGAAAGAGTTTCACATCCACCAGTACCTGGTCGTTGCGGCTGCGGGCAGCATGGATCTTCTTTCCCGTGTCTCCCAGCTTCTGGGTCAGCAATAACTCCACCTGAGAATGAATATCTTCCACCTCCGGGTGAATAGTGAATGGTGAATGGTGAGTGGGTTGCGTGGATTTGTAAATTTCTCTAAGTTCAGCAACAAGCAGGTCTCTTTCTCCCGCTGTCAATAAACCAACTGTTTCCAGCATAATTGCATGAGCAATACTCCCGATTATGTCGAACGGAGCAAGCTGTAAATCAAGTTCACGGTCTTTGCCAACTGTGAATTCCTCCACTTGCTTGCCCCCATCTACGCCAGCTGGCGGAGTGTCCTTTTGCCAGAGTTTCATACTACCTTGTTTAATAACTGAATGTACAAATCTATTCCTTCTTTTATCTCGTTCAGATAAATATACTCATTGGCTGTATGACTTCTTGCAGAATCCCCAGGGCCTATCTTCAGAGCAGGAAAAGGCATCAGGGCTTTATCGGAAGTAGTGGGAGAGCCATACCAGGTTCTGCCGAGACTTAATCCTGCTTTTACTAGCGGATGGTCCAATGGGATGGAAGTGGAACGAAGCCGGGTACTTCTTGCATTTACTTCACAGCTGACATTTGCTTTTATGATCTCCAGTACTTCTTCAAAACTGTATAACTCATTTATCCTTGTATCCACCACAAATTTGCAGGTGGCCGGAACTACATTGTGTGCTTTGTTCTCCGTTTCTATCACCGTCACACTCATCTTGCTGGGCCCCAGTAACTCAGAAATTTCAGGGAACCCATAGCTCCTGAACCATTCGATATCTTTCAGGGCTTTGTAAATGGCATTCTCGCCTTCGCTTCTGGCTGCATGGCCTGCTTTGCCATGGCTTTTGCAATCCAACACCAGTAAACCCCTTTCGGCAACGGCCATCTGCATTTGTGTTGGCTCACCCACAATGGCACAAGCCCGCCTAAAGGGGGGCCTGAAAGCACTCCTTGTTTGTTCGATGAATGCCTCATGCTGTAATAATGCTTCAATTCCTCCGGTGCCGCTGATCTCCTCTTCTCCCGTAGCTGCAAGAACTAAATTATATTTCAAATCCTTCTTGTCATAGAAATGAAGAAAGACGGCGATCAGCGAAACTAAACAGCCACCGGCATCATTACTGCCTAGCCCAAATAGTTTCCCCTCTTCTTCAGCAGGCGAGAACGGATCTCTTGTGTATTGAGGGTTTGGTTGTACGGTGTCATGATGAGAATTTAAAAGGATCACCGGTTTTTTCTCATCAAAATATTTATTGAGGGCAAAAACATTATTGCCAACTCTTGTATGTACCACATTTCTTGTTCCAATAAAGCGGCAAAGGATACCGGCAGTCTGGTCTTCCTGCCTGCTGAAAGAAGGGGTAGCGATCAGTTCTTTTAAAAGATCAATTGCATCCGTTTGTAATATGTGCAGGTCATCATTCATTCAATATAGTTGTTCCCGAAGTTCCGTTGATCAGTTCCTGCAGCTTTTCGGCCCTGCCGATGATCACTTTTCCCACACCGCTTTTCAGGGCAGCAAAAGCATTGTCCAGCTTTGGGATCATACCGGCAAAGATCCTGGCCCCCCCACCCCCCGCAAGGGGGGATTTGAGTTCCTGAAAAATTGATGGAGTTATTACAGGTATCACAGAATTCTCATTATTAACATCACGTAATACGCCATTTTTTTCAAATGTGTAGATCAATTCCACATCATACAAATCACACATGCCTTTGGCAATTTCCTGCGCTATGGTATCGGCATTGGTGTTCAGCAATTGCCCCTGCTGGTCATGGGTGATGGGAGCGAAGACAAGAGCAATGTTCTTTTCAAGTAAACTACTGATGAGGTCCGTGTTGATAGCATCCACATCGCCGACAAAACCATAAGTGCCCCCATCCACGCCAGTTGGCGGGGTGTTACGTATATGCGCTGAAATGGCATTGCCATCTGCCCCGCATAAACCCAATGCATCACATTTTTCAGACTGAAGCAGTGCTACAATTTTTTTATTGATCAAACCGGCATAGACCATCGTAACAATCTTCAGTGTTTCAGCATCAGTGATCCTTCTGCCATCAACGAGTTGTTGTTCCACACCCAGTTGTTCTGCTAAACTTGTAGCCAGCTTACCCCCGCCGTGTACTAAAATTTTCTTTTCTTCGATTGAAGCAAAATCTTTCAGGAACGAAGACAGTTTTTTATCATCATCTATGATGTTGCCGCCAATTTTTATGATATATAGAGTATTCTTGCCCCCATCCCCTAAAGGGGTGTTCCGGAGTTTTTCTATAGTTTGTGAGATCTTTTTTAAAACAGAGCTAATATTTTCAAAAATTTCCTGGTTAGTAAACCGCAGAATAGTAAGCCCCAATTCCTTCAGGTATTTTTCCCTTGTCTCATCATTCTTTTTAACCTCCTCCATCTCATGGATGCCCCCATCAAGCTCAATTACTAATTTTACTCCATGGCAATAAAAATCAGCAACATAATTCCAGATTGGATGTTGTCTTCTGAATTTGAGCTTCCATTCATTTATATGGATGTATTTCCATAATATTTCTTCTGCAGGAGTTATACGATTGCGTAGTTCCTCTGCTTTTTGAAATATCAGGTGGCTGGCGCCGTAATACATATTCTCTTTCATAGTGACTATTCTTAACTCCCCGCCAACTGGCGGGGATGGGGGCTTAGAATCTCAGCTAAAACGGCCTGCGCCGCCCAAACCCGGTTAGCTGCTTGCTGTGTTACAATACTCATTTCGCCATCCAGTATCTCATCGCTCAGTTCCACATTTCTGCGGACCGGCAGGCAATGCATAACCCTGGCATTGTTGGTAACAGCCCAGCGCTTTTTTTTGAGCTGCCATTTGGGGTCATTGGTGTAGATCTTGCCATAATCGTTGTAGGTACTCCAGTTTTTTACATACACAAAGTCTGCCCCTTCCAATGCCTCTTCCTGGTTATGGGTGATGGCAGCTCCTTTTGTAAATTCCTCACACAGCTTATAATCTTCAGGGTGGGTGATGACAAAGTCGGCTTTGCCCCAGGCATTGATCCACTGGGAAAAACTGTTGGCCACACATTGGGGCAGTGGTTTTACATGGGGAGCCCAGGTTAAAACGATTTTGGGTTTTAGATGTTGGATGTTGGATTTTTTTATCTCTTCAGTGATTGTAATAATATCCGTTAATGACTGTAAGGGGTGAAGTGTGGCGCTTTCAAGGCTGATGACGGGTATTCCCGCATATTTGATGAACTGTTTAATGTATAATTCACTGTAATCATCCTCCCGGTTCTTCAGGAAAGGGAATGTGCGGATGGCCAGCACATCAAAGTATTTTCCAAAGATGGGGGCGGCATCTTTTACATGCTCCACGGAAGTGCCGCTCATGATGGCCTCTTCTTCAAATTCCAGGGCCCAGCCCTCACTGCCCACATTAAATATGATGACTTCCATTCCCAGGTTCTGTGCTGCAATTTGGGTGCTCAGCCTGGTCCGCATACTGGGATTGAGGAACAAGCAGCCGATGCGTTTATTACTCCCCAGTGATTTGTCAGCAAAGGGATTGGCTTTGTATGCCAGGGCCTTTTGAACCAGGGCATCAATAGCCTCCCCTGAACTACGTTCGTTCCCCTTTAGGGAGCCTCCAAAGGAGGGGGAGATAACATCATTAACTGATATAAAGTGCTTCAATTTTCAATAGTTTGTTAATAATCTTGGTTAAAGTCCATTTCTAAGCCTTCATCTTCCATAGCCTTGTCATATTCGTAGTCTTTTATTATTTCTTTCCTAAGTTTATCATATAGATCAAAATAATCTTCTGGAATATCAAGTTCTTCTTCAGTGTAAATATTGTCTAGTTGCTCAACTCTTAGTTCTTTGATATTATTCAGATTATAGTTGCAATTAAAGCACTTAAATTTTTTTGGCAAAATTTCTCTATCAAAATATATGTGTTCTTCATCAAAATGCTTTTTTGTTACTTTTACTACTTCTCCAAACAGAATAGCAACTTCACCACAGCATTGACATTTAATTTTCTTGTGTACTTTATATTTATATTTATTTT
>JANNUI010000504.1:0-4946 GCA_031395125.1 Chitinophagaceae bacterium
ATAAAGCAAATGCTGGCTAAAAGCCCCGCGGACAGTTTCCTGCAGCATGCCCTGGCGCTGGAATATATCAAGCTGGGAAATGATGAAGCAGCCCGGCATTTATTTGAAGAGATCCTGAACAGGGAGCCGGGTTATATCGGGAGCTATTATCACCTGGCCAGTCTGCTGGAGCGGAATGAAAAAACCGATGAAGCGGTTAAAGTATATGAGAAGGGGATGGAGGAGGCGAAGAAAGCGGGAGAGGACCATGCATACGGGGAACTGAAAGGGGCTTATGAAGAGTTAATTTTTTAAAATGAGTTTGTTACAAAAATTCCAGGATCATACCAGGCTGCAAAATCTTTTTGCTGCAAAAGATAAATTGCTGCTGGCCGTAAGCGGCGGGGTGGATTCTGTTGTGCTCTGCGAACTCTGCAGGCAGGCGGGTTATGATTTTGTGATTGCTCATTGTAATTTTAAGCTAAGAGGTAAAGAGAGTGAAAGAGACAAGGAATTTGTAATGGCACTGGCAAAAAAATATCATGTTGAGTTCCTCACAAGGGATTTTGAAACTGAACAGTATGCTGCTGAGAAGAAAATTTCCACACAGGAAGCGGCGAGGAAATTGAGATATGACTGGTTTAAAGAACTAATTGACAACAGGCAATATACAATAGACAAAGGAAGCACCCGGATAGAAGACCCCAATTGCCCATTGCCCATTGCCAATTGGCTACTTACCGCCCATCATGCTGATGATAATATTGAAACCCTGATGATGAACTTCTTCCGTGGTACAGGACTTCATGGGTTAACAGGGATCCCTGAAAAGACAGGATATATCCGGAGGCCCTTGCTTTCATTCTCAAAAGATGAACTGCTTGGCTTTGCAAAAGAGAATAAGCTTGAATTTGTGGAGGATTCTTCCAACCAGTCATCCAAATACACCCGTAATTTTTTCCGGAATGAACTGATCCCCGCCATTAGTAAAGTGTATCCGCAAGTAAAAGAAAATTTACAGAATAATATCAACCGCTTTAAGGACATTGAAAGACTGTACGAACATTCGGTGGGGGAGATCAAAAAGAAACTCTGTAAAAAGAAAGGAAATGAAACGCATATCCCCGTTAAGCAGCTGATGCAGTATGATAACAGGGCGCTGATCTATGCCATCATTTCGGCTTATGGGTTTTCAGAAAAGCAGATCGATGAAGTGATCAAACTGGCAGGCAGTGATTCAGGAAAATACATTTCATCACCGGATGGTCAATATAGGTTTATCAGGCACCGGCACTGGTTCATTATCAGTCCTGTAATTTCGGTTGAATCGGGGTATATTATTATTGAGAAATCAATGGGCAATGTGCAATATGCAATGGGCAACCTGGAGCTTAAAGAATTGTCGGTTGCCAGTTGTCAATTGCCGATTGCCAATTTTACTGCCTGTCTCGATCTTAAAGAAATCAGCTTCCCCCTGCTGCTCCGCAAGTGGAAGACCGGCGATTATTTCTATCCATTGGGGATGAAGAAAAAAAAGAAGGTTGCCCGATTCCTCATGGATCTGAAACTATCAAGATCAGACAAAGAGAAAGTATGGGTGATCGAAAGCAACAAACGCATTGCCTGGGTGATGGGTCATCGCATCGATGATCGGTTTAAAGTAACAGACAAAACAACAAATGTGCAGCAGCTCACCCTAAAACCCTGATCATCTCCCGGGGCCTCTCGGGTTGCCGATCTGCTGGAGGAAGAAATCAATGACCCTGGGCTCCATAATGATGGTGAACAGGATCCCGTACAATGCCCCCCACAGGTGCGCATCATGGTTGATATGGTCCCTGCCCCGTTTGGACATATACATGGAATAAGCGATATAAAGCACGGCATATAAAATGGCCGGTACCGGCGGAAAGGTGAACCACTGCCAGGGATCAAAAAGGATATAGGCAAATACAACAGCCGACACCCCGCCGGATGCACCAAGGCTGCGGTAATGATAGTTGTTGCGGTGTTTGATATAAGAAGGTATTTCCGAAACAATGATGCCGCCGAAATAAAAGATGACAAAACCGAGTTTGCCGAGATAGACTTCGTACAGTTTCTCCATCACTTCTCCGAAAAAGTATAAAGTAAGCATGTTAAAGAACAGGTGCATGTAATCGGCATGCAGGAAGCCGGAAGTGAGAAAGCGGTACCACTGGTTACGTTTGGTGATGGCGGGCGGATAAAAGATCAGGTCATCCATGATCCGCTGGTTATTGAATGCCCCGAATGAGATCAGAACAGTGATGATGATAATAATGATAGTAATGGAGAACTGCATAGTGCTGATTGGGTCAAAAGATATAAATATCGGATGTAATACTGGATTCTGCTATTTACCGGTGATGATATTTTTCGTTTTTCAGGATGCTGCAGGCCCGGTACAGCTGTTCAGCCAGTATCAGCCGCACTAACTGGTGAGGGAACACCAGGGCAGACAGGCTCCATGAATAATTGGCCCGCTTCAGCACAGCCGCATCCAGCCCGTAAGCACCACCAATGAGAAACACCAGGTTCTTCACACTTTCGTTGCTCCTTTTTTGAATGAATTCAGCAAGGCCTTCACTGCTCAGTTGTTTTCCTCTTTCACCGAGGGCCACTACATAATCATCTTTACCCAGCCAGTTCAAAATTGTTTCTCCTTCTTTTCTTTTCAGGTCCATCTCACTTAGCATGCCCGCATTTTTTGGTGAGGGAATGATGTCCCATTTCACCGGATAGTAATTGGAGATGCGGCGGGTGAATTCTTCCACACCGGTTTTAACATACGCTTCATGATTTTTGCCGATGCTCCAGAGATGGATTTTCATAACGGAGAATTAAAGTATCAAGAACCAAGAACCAAGAAACAAGATCCAAAGAAATTTCAAATCAAAAATTCAAACGGCGTGTTATTCTTCCGAACACACTTAAAGGACGAAGGGTTTGGGTTTTTAATTTGTGATTTTGTAAGTGCTTTTAATTTCTTTGGATCTTGTTTCTTGGTGCTTATTTGGATCTTGTTTCTTGTTTCTTGGTTCTTATTTCTTATTTGGATCTTGTTTCTCAGGTTCTTTTATAAAATGATTTATGAGGCAGCAAAACTAAGTAAACAGGGGAGATTAAACTCACCTTTCATAAAATAAGAAATCCCGTCCCGCTTTAGGCTGGACGGGACTGGTATCTTTTAATGGCCGTTTATTTATTTTATCTCGTAGTCTTTCCTGAACGACATCAGCGTGGAGCGGTACAGCACATTGGCAGAATCCAGTGTGGCCGCTTTGCTGTAATACTGGTATGCTTCAGAAAGGTAGTGGGCATCTTCCAGCATGAAGGCAAACCGGTAAGCCTGTTCGGCAGGGGCTTCAAATTCGGCGCCCTGCTTTTTGATATTCTCCAGCACTGCATTGAAGGTTTCTTTGGTCACATAGTTCAGAACTTTCCGTTCCTCGTTTTCCTCACCTTTAATAGCAGCTATCCAGTAGTACGTATTGCCCGGCTTCATTCTGGCGACAAAGGAAGGAATGGGGATCTTTAGTTTGGTTACCGTGGTAGAGTAAAACGGTTCAGTGATATTATCGGGTTTGAAGAGGAAGAAATCAAATTCCTTGGCTTCGGCATAGGATTTCCAGGAGAGGGGAAATTCACCGCCGGAGTAATTGACCGTATCTAATCTTGAATCCACCCATACATTATTGATCTCGCCCCTGCTCACTGCACCCACCGTGTTCATATAGGCTTTGCGGTTGCTGCCGGGTGAACCGGATGATTTGGTCATCTGTGCCCACACATATTTCACATAATTGGCGCTGACGGAATTACTGCTGATCTTGCAGGAGTCGCCAAAATTGGCAAGCGGGTAAGTGCCGGCCTTGGTAAGTGTGAACATGGCGGCTTCGTTACAAATGAGTGTAACGGTTCCGCCTGTGGCCACTTTCACCGTAGCGGCATTGTTCAGTGGTTTGCCGGCCTTGGCCTTGCTCTCCACATTGTTTTCCACCACGGACACATTGCCCTTGAAACTGTAGAGCAGAAACTGGTTCTGCGCAGTAGCAGCAACTGCCAGCGAACAGGAAAGGATAAGGAATAGAAACTTTTTCATCTTTAGAGGTTTAAGGTTTGTATAGTAAATTTTTTTTATTCCGGTTAATGGTGGTGTGGTTTGAACACTGTTTTGAAATGAAACTTCTTATTCATCCACACAGCCCAGGCTTCATAAAAATAGATCACATCCACCGCCATAATAATTGTTACCAGGCTATACTTCAGGTCAACCTTCAGACGATACTTGTCGAACAAAAAGATGCCCAACCACACAAAAAATATTGCCGAAAGCACCTGGGCGATCTTTGCTGCCAGATGGAACCAGATATGGCTTTCCAGGTAATAATGGACAAAGAATGACATATGCAGCCAGCATACCACCACGGCTATCAATATGTTCAGCCACAAAGGTACTTTTTTTATATAGTTCTCATCAAGAACCATGGAAATTATATTGGCATGCACCAGTATCCCGTTCATGTCGGGGGTTGACTTGCCCGCAAACTTTGCATTCATGGGTGTAAACTTCTTATCCTCAATATCATTCGGATCAATATTCACATACGCCAGCAGGGCGATCCGGTCTTTGATGGACGAGGTATCAACCCGGTCCATGAACAGGTCATCAGGTTCGATGAGCTGGTACTGTTTTCTCCGGTCAGATATGGTACGGGTATAATTGATGATGATCTTTTTATCAATCTTTTTTTCAATCTTATGGTAGCTGGCCGGGTCATAGAATTTTATCAGGGAGGAAGTAAAAGAAGGCATTATAAGATGTTTGTTTTTGTCGTCACTTTTAAATGCCTGGTAGGCTCTTACTGTTTGTTTTTCATTTTCTTCATAAGGGAAATTGACAAATCCGAATGCGGTGGAATCCGTTAAAAAATAATTCTCATCGG
>JANNUI010000533.1:0-3460 GCA_031395125.1 Chitinophagaceae bacterium
CTTGATACCACTTCCACTGGTTCCAGTTCATCCGGGCGGATGTTCTGTTGGTTCAGCGCTTTTATTTTTTGAACCCTTTCAATACTCAGCGGGTACTGCTTATTGCTGTCGGGCAATGTGTACCACATCAGGTTCTTGAAAATATCTTTTTTGATGAGGAAGGCATTGCCCTTAGCCACCTGAATCACATCACAGTTATCGGGGAAATGCTGCAAGGCGTCTAAATAAGTATCCAGCTCATAGTTCAGGCAGCATTTCAAACGGCCGCACTGCCCGCTCAGCTTTGTCTGGTTGATGGATAAATTCTGGTAACGGGCCGCTGCGGTATTCACCGATTTAAAATCCGTGAGCCAGGTGCTGCAGCAAAGTTCACGGCCGCAACTGCCAATACCGCCCACTTTACCTGCTTCCTGCCTGGCACCGATCTGCCGCATCTCCACCTTCACCTTAAACTCAGAAGCATACACTTTGATCAGTTCCCGGAAGTCAACCCGGCCATCAGCGATGTAAAAGAAGGTGGCTTTGCGTCCGTCGGCCTGCATTTCCACCTGGCTTATTTTCATATCCAGTTTCAGTTGCCGGGCAATGGCCCGGCTGCGGATCACCGCTTCCGGTTCTCTTGTTTTATTCTGATTTCTGATGTCAATATCACGGTCGGTGGCCCGGCGCAGGATCTTTTTCATCTCCGGGTTATCCTCTTTCACTTTCCTCTTCTTCATCTGCAGGCGTACGATCTCACCCGTCAGTGATACTTCACCTACATCAAAACCACTCACCCCCTCCACGGCTATCAGGTCGCCTTTTTCATAAGGCTGCAGCGCTGTATTCCTGAAAAAATCTTTCCGGGTTCCCTGGCTAAAACTCACTTCGATCACTTTGCAGGCACTTTCCGTGTCGGCAATGGGCAGGTTGCGCAACCAGTCATGTGCATTCATGCGGTTGCACCCGCCGGAACTGCATCCGCCATTGCTCTTGCATCCATTTGGCTTTCCGCCTGAGGCGGAGGCCGTACTGCAACCTGTACAACTCATGAATAATGAGTAATTAAAAATTAATAATTAAAAATTGGGAAGAGATGATAGGTCAAACTGCAGTAATTCTATTGAGCTTCTGTTGCGTCGCACTCTTGTACGTTCGGTATCCCGATAGTCATCGGGACTACTGGGCAATAAATGCCAGTACCCGATAAGTGTGAGACTGTTATATGTTGCAAAAACAAACGAAGCATTTTAAAAAATCTGCAGGCTGTCCGGCTCCACCTAATTCCCAATAAACCAATTAACTAATCAACCACACTGCCTCAATCCATCAAAAATACAATCTTATCCTGAATAATATGGTACAGTTTAATGGTGAGGGCATGAAACAGTATTTTGCCGTTGGCATTGCGTTCTATGTAGTAGCTGGCACGGTCAAGCTCTTCAATAATAGCCTGTTGTTGCTCAATTCCGGCTATTTTATTCAGTCTTTCGGCAAAATCCCTCTCTTTATCTGCTATATTATAGTAAACCCCCGAATTTTCAGAGTCTTCGGAAGTCTCCCCCTTGAGGGCAACCGATACGCCAAAAGGCGGAGAAGGTTGGGAACGAAGTTCGTTAGAGGGGGCTGTCATGATCCGGTAATGAATAGCCTGTTCCAGCAGGTGATTAAAATACCGCAGAAACTGCTTCTGTTTTTCCCGGCCCAGCCGGCTGATCTCTTCCACCCATTTGGTTTGAGCCACCGGCCCGGATTTTAAAATAGCATTAAGCCATTCCCGCAGCAATGCCTGCCAGTCTTCTTCTGCATGCTGCACTAATTGCAGGGCCTCCCGGTAATTACCTTCGCTTACACTGGCTACCTGCCGGGCAATTACCGCATCGGTTTTATTCCGGCTGATCAATGCCTGCTCAATATTCGTTGATTCTAAGGCCGGTATTTTTATCAGTTGGCAGCGGCTGACGATGGTTGGAAGCACCAGTTCCTCGTTTTCGGCAACAAGAATAAATAAAGTATTTGGCGGAGGCTCCTCAATTATCTTCAGCAGTTTATTTCCTTCCTTATCCAATTCTTCCGGCATCCACATGATGAGGATCTTGTATTCACTTTCAAAACTCTTCAGGCTGAGTTTTTTTATTATCTCGTCACATTCCCTGGCAGTGATCTTTCCCTGGCTGTTTTCTTTTTCCTTGATCAGCTCGATCCAGTCAAAGAGGTTGCCATAAGGATTTAATTTGATGAATTCTCTCCATTCGGTGATGAAATCTGTTGCAATGGGTTTTTCTCCGGCTTTCCTGGTAACAGTTGGATAAGAAAAATGAATATCCGGGTGAACGAGTTGTTGTGCTTTGCTACAGGCTGGGCAAATACCACAACTATCTGTTTTGAGTTGCTGGTTTTTAGTTTCTGGTCCAGGTTCCTCAAACAGCGACGTTGCTCCCTCTCCGCCAGGAGAGGGTTGGGGTGAGGCTTTTTCGCAGACCACATACTGTGCAAAAGCCAAAGCCAGCTGCAAAGCGCCACTTCCTTCTTTTCCTAAAAACAACAGTGCATGGCTCAGCCGGTTGTGCTGTACCAGTTCTGCCAGCTGCTGTTTTACTTCCTGTTGACCTATAATGCCGGAGAATTGCATGGAAGGCGAAAATAAATCTTCTGAACAAGAAAAAGCGACACTGAATAGTTCAGCATCGCTTTTTCGTAATCTTATTTGCTTTAATAGAACCTGGTCCTAATTCATGTGCTTCAGTACTTCCTCACTCATCGGGCTTGATTTGTGATGAAGCACAGCAATCAGTTTTCCGTTCTCATCCAGCAGGAATTTGGTAAAGTTCCAGATAACCGGGTCCTGCAAAAACCTTTTCCAGACCAGGTCCTTTGAATTGTCAGCCGGTACGGCCTTTGCCAGTTCTTTGGATTGTTCGATCAGGTATTTGAACAAGGGATGAATATCGTCGCCTTTTACAGAAATTTTTTCTGCCATCGGGAAAGTGACCCCATAATTTTTAGTGCAGAACTCCTTTATATCCGCATTGGTACCAGGTTCCTGTTCGCCAAAGTTGTTGGCAGGAAAACCTACGATCACCAGTTTGTCTTTATATTTTTCATACAAGGCTTCCAGGTCCTTGTACTGTGGAGTATTGCCGCATTTGGAGGCGGTATTCACCACCATGATCTTCTTTCCTTTGAATTGGGAAAAATCAATATCGGTACCGTCAAGACCGGGCACTTTAAAATCGTAAATAGATCCGCCGGATAATGTAGTGGCTACGATCATGGCGAGGAAAAAAGTTTTCATTGCTTGAAATTTGAGGAGCTAAAGGTAAGCAGATTCGGTTTGGCTATTGCTTTTCAAAGCATCCCAGATCCGGAAGACCAACAGGTCTTGGCCTGCCATCTAAGTCGGTGATTACAGCAGCATTAACCCCTTTATTGATAGCCGGCGATCCGGTCTTCAGCCGGAAATCATAATAATGCTGGCTGC
>JANNUI010000548.1:0-2683 GCA_031395125.1 Chitinophagaceae bacterium
AACAGTTGAGATAAAAGGTATTTCGCTGCAGAGCGATTATCATACAGTTGAATTCAGCATTTCCGACACAGGTATTGGTATCAGTGAAGATAAACAGGAACAGATATTTGAACAGTTCAGGCAGGCAGATATAAAAACAACCCGTAAATATGGCGGCACTGGGCTGGGGCTTACCATCAGCCAGAAGCTGGTGAAGCTGATGGGTGGCGAGTTGAAGGTGGAAAGTAAAAATAACCAGGGCAGCAGGTTTTATTTCCAGATCACATTGCCGGTTCAGTACGACCACAAAAAAATGTATATCGGAAAAACTGCTCCGCTGGGTGATGATAACAGGATGAAAAACATGAAAGTGCTGGTTGCTGAAGATAACCCAATAAACATGATGATAGTAACTAAATTTCTCGACAAGTGGGATGTAGCATACGAGAAAGCAAAAAATGGGTTGGAAGCGGTGTCTCTTTTCAGTAACGGGAACTTCGACTTGGTGCTGATGGATCTTGAAATGCCGGAAATGGATGGTTACAGCGCTTTAACGGAGATCAGGAAAATGAATGCAGATATTCCGGCAATAGCATTTACAGCTGCCGTATTTGACAATATGAAGGAGAGCCTGGTGAAATACGGGTTTGATGATTACCTTCAAAAGCCGTTCAGACCCGAAGACCTGCAAGCCAAACTGGTAGTATTTTCAGGACTGCTGGCGAAAAGAGCCTGAGGGGATCCGGTAATAACAAATGATCCTTATCTGTATGATCATAACTTAGCTTTTAAGTTATAATTCTTCACTGTCGCTGGTATTATTTTCCAGCAAATTCAAATCAATTGAATCCTGACCTGCAATACCTTCTATAGCACCCGATACATGCGAAGAATTATCAATAATTGTTTGAATCATTTTTTTCTTTTTTTGCCAATTCTTGTCAAAATCTTCTTTTTCTTTATCTATTTGTGCCTGCAGGTTTCTGAAATTCTCTCTCATTACCTGCAAGTTCCGCCGGAATTCTTGTCCTGTTACATAATCATAAACGGTATGCATTCTGTCGCCTTTATTTTCCTGGAATTTTCTAATGTCAGCGATTTTCAAAATAGCATTCCGGAGTACTGTAACAAGGCTCTTTGCTTCATGAAACGGGCAGATATATACGCCCTGTTTTTCCCCAAACTGCGTCATGTCTTTTGGTAACGTTTTAGTTACAATAACTGCAATTTCCGCACCCTGATTGTGCATATCTGCTTTTAGTTTTTCAATCCAGTCTGCTGAAAAATTTTCTGTTCGTTTACTTTCGAAAATTATTTTACCACATTCTTGCCCAAAACTGTTGCGGACAGTTTGAATACAATCTGCACCCCTGACACCTTTGCTCACTTCAGTTATTATATCGAAAGGAAAAGATGTTCTCAACATTTCTTCTAAAGCCAGTTCCTGTACTTCACCTTGTGTTTGCATACTGCCCTGTTCGGCTTTACGGCGCATTTCCTCGGCCAGCTTTTTCTGATCATCCAGCTGCTTTTGCAGTTCCCGGAGTTGGAGCTGAAATTCTGTTTCCCGGGCAGTTATCCGCTGTTCTTCCAGTTTTCTTATTTCAACGGAAAGTTTCTCCCTTTCTTCCTGCAATTTTTGCTGAACGGATATTTCGAGTTCTGCTTCTTTGTTTTTCAGTTCCTGTTCTTTCTTCAGTATCTCGAGCTGTTGCTGCCGGGCTACTTTCAGTTTTTCTTCATTGTGTTTATTGTTCTGTTCCAGCAACTTCAGTTTGTTTTCAAAGTCCGATGAAATATTCTTGCGGATATTCTCTTCCAGTTGTATTTCCTTCTGTTTTTGCCAGTCGGTCATTTTTAAGCGGAGTTCTTTTTCTATTTCTTCCCGGATGGACTCATCAGGGCTGAACTGGTTACCGCATTTCGGGCATATAATTTCAGTTGTCATTGATCCTTTGTTTGTTTCAAATCTACAAATACTACTTCGCAAATGCTTCGTAGTATAAAATAAAAAAAGCGACTCATCTTATCATGAGTCGCTTTGTGCCCCGGAACGGAGTTGAACCGTTACGGCCCTTGCGGGCCACAGGATTTTCTTACCGCTGCAGTTTTCACTGCTCCCGCCAAAGGCGGGATTTGTGGTCTGGACTATACCTTCACCTTGTTCCGCTACAGGCGGAATTTAGGTGCCCCCCGTCTAGTCTCTACACCTTTCCCGGTGCAACCGGGACTTGGCTCGGGATTACCAGTCCGCCAGCTGGCGGATAAGGCTTCCCCGAATTTGAAGGGTTCTGCTCCACAGGTTTCCCTATGGGCACTCAAATTTTCTTGTTCTTTGCTCTAAAGGTATCAGTTTGACTATGACAATTCGGGCAGAGTAACTTAAGGTTACTTAGTATCTGGTTCTGCCTTTTACCATCAATATGATGTAATTCCAGATTTAATTGTTTACCCATCCATGATGAAGAACCACAGGATTCGCAAACATTTTTCTTTAAACCTTCGGTTATCAATCTCTTCTTTAACTTATAAGATTGATAGTGCGGATATATGCCCTTATCTACAATGTCAGACAAAGGAATTTTCGGAGATATTTTTCTTAATCCTTTACCAGATTGATTGGGCTTGTAGCAACCAAGCTCTATAGCTCTTTTCTTAAATGAATTGAAGTGGAGATTTAATGATGCCGCCGCTTCAGCCATTG
>JANNUI010000592.1:0-3246 GCA_031395125.1 Chitinophagaceae bacterium
AATCCCCACCAGGCCATCACAAGAAATAAAACATACATCAGGGAGAAAAGCATCAGTTCCTTATAAAAATTCAGTGGTATTGCAACTATGTTGGAAAATATCCAGGCCAGCCAGTTTTCAATTTTTCGTTTGGCCATCCACCACATGGCCGTTACAGCCGATGAAGAAACCAATGAATCCAGTACAGGAGTGTTGCTGTCTGTAAGTTTTATCAAAACAAAATAGATAACAACCCAGAAAAATAAAAAGAAACCAATTCCAAACTGCAACTGTGCCCTTGTGCACCAGCTAATAGGATAGGTATAATGACCCTCCTCCTTTTTCTGTACCCAATTGTACCACCCATATACACTCATCAGGAAATAATAAATATTAAGAGAGGCATCTGCATACAATGGCGGGTTCACCATAAAAAAATAAACCCAGGCAGCAAGCAGCACTCCGATGATACCGGTGGGATAAACGAGTACATTATTTTTCCGGGCATACCACACACTGGCTATTTGAGTCACCGCGCTGACCCATTCGGGCCATTTGGTTTGCTTTACATTGGCAATAAAATGCTGCAGAATTTCCTGGCAAGTCAAGAGAGAATTTTTTCAAAAATAAATTATTCGTCCGGCCGGTTGTATTTTTTCCAGCTTCTCAGGTATTTAACGCCATTACTGGTCTGAAACCTGGTAGCCACCTGCTGCCAGCTGCCATTTTTATTAGTCCATACAAGAAAGTGCAGGTGCGGCACCATGGCATAACCAGTCTTGCCGCTCAGCCCGATCGCCTGCCCCTTCTTTACCGTGTCGCCCACGTTCACCCAGGCACCGTTATGTTTCAGGTGCCAGTACCCGGCACGGCTCCCGTCAGGATGTTGTATGATGATATTATTGCCATGCGACCGGTACTTCCTGTTCAACCCGCCTTTGGTGCCATCTTCCTTCACCCTTACCACCACCCCTTCACGGGCCGCTGCAATCTTTGTTCCGCGTTTCAGGTTAAAATCCAGCGCCGCTCTTTCCTTATGGGTGAAGCGGCTGAAATAGCCCTGTATCACCCGGTAACTCTTGCCTTCTTCGAAGGGCAGGGCATACACATAGCTACTGTCATCTTTAATAGTGCCTTTTTGCAGCAGGCTTACCTGTTTGCGAAGAGGGTTGTTGCTGACAGAACAGGAAGCAAAACATACAAGGAGCAGAAACAGCATAGCTTTCATCACAGCAAAAATAGCCTCATCCTTAAATTTTTGCGTTCACAATTATTTAATTGTTTGCCAAATTAAAACGATGTAGCTTTTCTGTCCAATTTTTAAACTTAAAAATCAACAATTATGTCAACACAGGAAGCGGTAATGACCACACAGGATGTTGCCAACCGGTTCAATGAACTGGCGCAAAGCGGTCAATGGGACAAGATCCAGGGGGAACTGTTTGCAGACAACGCAGTGAGTATTGAGCCGGCCAATTCACCGGGTCTTAAAACAGTGGAAGGGATCGGAGCCATCCGGAAAAAGGGTGAAGAATTTAACCAGGCAGTGGAAGAAATGCACGGGGGTTATTCTACCAACCCCGTCATTGCTGGTAATCATTTCAGCGTTGCAATGGGCATGGATGTAACGATGAAAGGGATGGGACGCATGAAGATGGACGAAATCGCTGTCTATGAGGTAAAAGACGGCAAAATTGTAAAAGAGCAATTTTTCTATTGATCAAAAAGATGTAGCCACGGCGTTTGCAATAACTCCGTGGCTGCATTTTGGCTCAGTCCGAAGCAGCCACTTTTGCAGATTCCCAGCCGATCATTGCTGTTTTACGGCTGCTGCCCCAATGATATTGTCCAAAGACCCCGGTGGACCTTATCACCCGGTGACAGGGGATCAGGAAAGCCACAGGATTTTCTCCTATCGCCGAGCCAACAGCCCTCGAGGCATTTTCATTGCCCACAGATGTGGCTATGGCAGAGTAAGTTGATAAACCGCCCATTGGTATTTTCAACAAGGCTTCCCACACTTTCAGCTGGAAAGCGGTGCCTTTAAGATGCAGCTTGACAGCGGAAAGATTTTTCCAGTCCTGTGTAAAAATGAACAAAGCGTTTTGCTGTATCGTATCCACCACCTGTTTGAAAATGGCATTGGAAAACCGGGTATTCAGCTCCTGCAGCGCTTTTTGTTCATCATCTGCAAAGGCAAGGTGACAAATGCCTTTTGCCGTAAAGGCCACAATGATATTTCCAAAAGGGGTTTCGGCAAAGCTGTAGTTGATAGAAAGCTGTTGTCCCCCGTTCTTATACTCACCGGGCGTCATGCCTTCAATGCTGATGAAAAGATCGTGCAGTCGGCCGGTACCGGACAGACCGGTTTCAAAACTAACGTCAGCCAGCGCCTGATTCCCGAGCAGTAGCTGCTTAGCGTGTTCGATACTTATGTATTGCAGAAACTTTTTAGGGCTTACCCCCGCCCACTCCGTAAACATCCGCTGAAAATGAAAAAGGCTCAGGTACACTTGTTTAGCCACCTCTTCCAGCGCAGGCTGTTCTTTAAAGTTCTCCTGCAGGTAAACAATTGCTTTTTCAATCCGTTCGTAATCGGTCATGATCTTAAATTTACGATACAAAAATTGGAAAACCCGGTAAGCCCCACAACCCGGTTCTTGCGGAAGTTTTATCTTTAAGTAATGGAAAAAGTCAACCTTGCTGAAAAATTATCGCAGTTCAGCGACTACTTTAATCCCCGCATTGCCGGTGAACTGAACGGACAGCAGGTGAAACTGGTGAAATTCAAAGGGGAGTTTGTCTGGCACCATCATGAAAACGAAGATGAACTTTTTTATGTAGTAAAAGGAAGTTTTGAAATGCACCTGCGGTCCGAAAGGACTTCTTCAGAGGATAAGATCATAACAGTAAACGAAGGAGAGTTTATTATTATGCCCCGCGGGGTGGAGCATAAGCCGGTAGCCAATGAAGAAGTGGAGATCATGCTGTTTGAAGCAGCCACTACCTTAAATACAGGAAACATTGTAAACAGTGATCTGACAAGAGAGAACTTAGAGAAGATATAGTTCATCCCCATTAACCGATCAACCACCTTCCACCATCTTCTTCAGGTTCCCGAGCCCCACTTCAAACTGATGATTCAGATTTTTATTGATCATTGGTCCCATCAACCGGGCCATGGGCCAGGGCAGATCGCCGCTGTTTTGCCAGGTCACTTTGGTCTCGCCGCCATCGCCCCAGGGCTCAAAGTGCCAGTTGTCTTTG
>JANNUI010000639.1:0-3090 GCA_031395125.1 Chitinophagaceae bacterium
TGCCGGCGGCATAAGGAAAGTAATAATTGGTCACATAGTTTTTGCTGACAGGATGAACAAATGCATCTCTTGACAGCGAAACTCTCTCCACATTTTTTTTATAGGATTCCATCGCCTCCTCCCGGAAGGTCTTGTAATCAATGCCTGCATGTTTCTTTATAGCTCCCTGGAAGGGATAGAACAAAGTTTTATAAGCACTGGCATCCCGGGTCACTTTTGTCCAGAAGTCGGCCCCGTACTTTTCCCTTCCATAGTTCACCAAAAGGTAACCGAGATAATAATGATTGGGCACATAATCTTTCAGGGAGCCGTTACGCAATTTCATCCAGGAATATTTTTTGCTTGCCTGCCAGAGTGCCGGAAAAGCATTCATGAACTGCGGTAGTCTGCCCCTGCCCTGCTTTGTCAGAACTGTTTCGGCAAACACCGCATCACCTTCGTAAAACCAGTTGGGAATGGCGGCATTGATGACAAGATCGTAACCCTGCTCACCGGAGATCACTTTCATCAGTTTGCTCAGCCCGTTGTTGAAATTATTGATCTGCTGCACATGCCGGTATTCATGCACGGCCAGCTGGTCTGCCCAGGGAATGCTACCCTGTCCGAGACTGTTCAGATCAGGTGTAAGGAAAAACTCACTGCGATAAGGACCAAGACCCACATAGCCGTTGGCGATAACGGTCTGGTTTTGCAGAACGATATTGATCTTTTTCAGTTGATTGCCCAAAGAAAAGGGTTGTTGCGAAGCAAGGTAATGAACTACCGAAGCCACCCGGTTAGCCGAGCTGTCCATGCCCGCAGGAAAAATGATCCTTGCCGTATCGGTATTGATCTGTTTCCATTTCAGTGAAGGTGGGTTGCCGCCGAATTGCTGACCATGGAGATAACTGAAAAACATTATTGAAATAGCCGTGCTTAAAGGCTTCCGCATGGGTGGGATAATTTTAAGGGAAGTTACGGCGAAATGGGGAGATGGGTTTAATGCATTTCCAAAAACCACTGATATCAATGGCTTATCTGTTCAGGAAGTTTCTTATATTTAAGAGTTGGTTGTATTTTTAGCAACACAATAATAGAAATTGATTTTCTGCTGCATGGACATTCCAAAAATTTTTGTGGACTTTAATAATTCTGACCCAAATGGCAGAGTTCGACTAAACACAAATGGAACTTTCGAAGATATTGAAAGAATGAAGATTCAACTCAAAGAGGGCATGCAAATTCGTTTAGATGACAATGATGGTTTGACAACAGTTGGTCGTCTTAAATATTCTACTGAAGAAAATATATGGGTTGCTGAAATCAATTGGGATTCTTTATAAATCATAAATGAAAATCCCGACTAAGGACTCCCAACTCCCTCCTTCGCCTAGGCTACGGAGGGCAAGCCCGACTAACGACTCTCTCTGAATCTAACATCTATAATTTAGCAACTAACATCATTCTAGTCTTCCATCATCACAAAAGCTCCCCAATAAAGCGGCGCTTTGAATTTGTCATTCGCCATCAGTTGCTGCTGCGCCTGCTTAAAGGCTTTTGGCCGGTCGTTGGTCTTTACCCAGTTTGTATAAAAATTATTCATCAGTTGCTGCGTGGCTTCATCATCCACTTTCCAGAGGCTCATGATAATGGCTTCTGCTCCCGCCACAAGAAAAGCCCTTTGCAAACCATATACTCCTTCACCTGCCTTTACTTCACCGAGACCGGTTTCGCATGCACTTAATACAACAAGATCTGTTCCTTTCAAGTCAAGGTTCATGGCCTCGTAAGAGGTCATGATGCCGTTGTTGCTGCTATCGAGCCCTGCCATGTTTTTATCTGCTTCAGATGCGCCGGTAAGCATCAGCCCGGAGCGGAGCAGCACATTGTCTTTAGCATAGTCGGCATGCACCCCGATTGGCCAGCTGGCTTTCTCCACATCTTTCAGGAAATAACCATGGGTGGCAATATGCAGGATGGATACCTTACCGGAAGATTTCAGGTTGGTCTCCGTAGCTTCTTTTTGTATTAACGCCGACACCTGGAAACCCGAGGTCTTCAGGAGTTTGTTGATAGCATCCACTTCCACCTTGGTGCCGGGCAATTGTACGATGACACCGGTACCATAATCCGGAAAACCCAGCAGGGTGGCTTTCTTGCCGGAACTGAGTGTGGTCTTGGTTTTATTGGTCACCAGGTCGCGGGGGTTGCCGACCAGTATCACATCATACTGGTTGATAAGGAAATCACCGCCGGCTTTTTTCAGTGTATATAGATTGACCTGGTTATAGACCCCGTCCGGCGAGAAATAAATTTTCTTCTTTCCCTTCACTTCTGCATCCAGCGGCGCCCAGAAATGATTCCAGGACTGCTCATCATTTACCTTGTTCTTCATGGAAACACGGTAAGCTTTGGCATGCTTGCCTTCCATATCCGTTCCATTCTCCATCAGCACCAGTTTGGGCTGTGAGCCGGTTTTAGTGAGCACCAGCGATGCATAGCGGCACTGGTCGGTGAACACCTGGTCAAAATTCCGCAATCGTATGACTTCAACCAGCGCTTCATCGGATTTCAGTTCCTTCTGCACTTCTGCAAATTTTGTTTTGGAAGTAAAGAAGAACTGCGAAAATTCTTTAGAGTTCTCCGACAATCTTTTCTCCATGGCATTGGTGGCTTTCTCCAGTGAATCCACATTGATGCTTTGTTCCTTCAGGTCTTCTTTGGAATAAGCGTACAGGGCGGTCAGTTGTTCCTTGCTGTCGAGCCATTCAATATAATCTTCGATCAGTTTTTTATTACCGCTGTTCAGGATGCTCTCACTCACTTTTTTGGTGGAGCTCAGCAGCAGCCCTTTGGTGGCCAACCGGTATTCAAAAAGATCGTTAACGATATCTTTGTTGGTGGCTGCTGTTTCTATGGCAAAATTGTAAAACCGTTCAAACCGGGGCGACAGCAGGTCCCAGTACCTGGTCTTCTCCGCTTCACTCATCGGCGGAAAGTAGCGGTTCACAAAGTCCAGTGATTTTTCCATCACCTCTTTATATGATGTATAAGCTTTCGCCATATCCTTTTTCTTCCAGTAAAAAATAGCAAGGTCTTCCTGCGACTGTA
>JANNUI010000012.1:0-3821 GCA_031395125.1 Chitinophagaceae bacterium
GTGTGGATATCCTTAGACAGGGCGGTAATGCTGTGGATGCTGCCATTGCCACACAACTGGCACTGGCTGTTGTGTACCCTAATGCCGGGAACCTCGGCGGTGGTGGCTTCATGGTAGCAAGGCTAAGCAATGCTGAACTGCTGGCACTGGATTACCGGGAGATGGCGCCCGGCAATGCACACCGGGATATGTATGTTGACCCGGATGGTACAGCAAGGACGGATAAAAGCCAGGACGGTCATTTATCATCCGGCGTACCGGGTACGGTGGCCGGACTGTTTGCCGCACATAAGCATGGAAAACTCCCGTTTGAAAAATTGATACAACCGGCGATCGGGCTGGCAGAAAAAGGATTTGTCATCAGCGAAAGGGAAGCAAGATCATTAAATGATTTACAGGAAGAATTGAAAAAGCTGAACACCGTGATGCCGGTTTTTGTAAAAGATGTATGGAAAGCCGGTGATACACTGGTACAAACTGACCTGGCGAATACATTAAAACGGATAAAAGAAAAAGGGCTGGCCGGGTTTTATGAAGGTGAAACCGCCCGGCTGATCGTGGAGGAAATGAAAAGAGGCGGCGGTATCATCAGCTATAGTGACCTGAAGGATTATAAAGCAAAATTCAGGACGCCCCATTCGTTTAACTATAAGGGATATACAATTGTGGGAATGCCAATGCCGAGCAGCGGTGGTTTATTGCTGCACCAGATGATGAAAATGATCGAGGACAGAAACATCGGGGCGATGGGTTTTCATTCTGTGCAGGCTGTTCAACTAATGACGGAAGTGGAAAGAAGGGCATTTGCTGACAGGGGCGAATACATGGGTGATGCCGATTATTACAAAGTGCCGGTTGCTATGCTCAGCAATGATGTGTACCTGCAGGAAAGAATGAAAAGTTATGATCCGCAAAAAGCAACCCCCAGCAGCGGGGTCAGGCCTGGCTCTTTATTAAGAACTGAAAGTGAGGAAACCACCCACCTGAGTGTGATTGACAAAGAAGGCAATGCTGTAGCTGTTACAACTACACTGAACAACTCATACGGCAGCCGGACAGTGGTCGGCGGTGCCGGCTTTTTCCTGAACGATGAAATGGATGATTTCAGTATCAAACCGGGCGTGCCGAATATGTATGGCGCAGTGGGCGGCGAAGCCAATGCCATCCAACCGGGAAAAAGAATGCTGAGCTCAATGACCCCTACCCTGGTACTGAAAGACAATAAGCCCTATATTGTTGTGGGCACACCGGGAGGCACCACTATCCCGACACAGGTATTTCAGACACTGGTGAACTTGCTTGAGTTTAATATGAGTACCGAGGACGCAGTTTATAAACCAAAGTTTCACCACCAGTGGCTGCCGGATACGCTTAAAGTGGAAAAGAATTTTCCTGTGACTGTACGGGAGGCTCTGCAAAAAATGGGATATGTTATAGAGCAGCGGAGTGCCATTGGAAGGACGGAAATAATAAAAGTGCTGCCAAACGGTAAATTTGAAGCAGTAGCAGATATAAGAGGTGATGATGCAGCAGAAGGTTATTGATGAGTATGTCATGCCGGGCCTGCCTGCCCCGTACTTGATCCGGGGACCCGGCATCTCTCTGAAGAATCAATTATATAAAGATTCCGGCGCAGGGCCGGAATGACAAATAAAAATTATGAGTACTGGAAAAGAATATCTGCAAACAGTTATCCGACGCCTGAAATATTACAAGGACCTTGGTGATAAAACATTTGAGCAGCTCAACGACTGGGATTTTCATTACCAGCCAAATGAGGAATCCAACAGTATCGCTATCATCATTCAGCACTTGACCGGCAATATGCTCAGCCGCTGGACCAATTTTTTAAAGGAGGATGGTGAAAAAGAATGGCGGAACAGGGATGCGGAATTTGCCACAAAAGGCTCCTTCGGAGAAACAGGCCAGCAATCAAAAAAAGAGTTACTGGATGTTTGGGAAAAAGGATGGGCATGCTTTCTTGAAGCCCTGGCATCATTGAAGAAAAAGGACCTGAAAAAAAATATTACCATACGAAATGAAAAACTGACCGTGGTGGATGCTATTAACCGGCAGCTGGCCCACTATCCCTACCATATCGGGCAGATCATTTATATCGCCAAGATCATCCGGAGCAAGGGCTGGAAAAACCTGTCCATTCCAAAAGGACAATCACAGGTCTATAATGCTGCTCCTGAAATAAAAGATCCTGCTAAAAATTTTACTTAGTCTTCCTCTTTCACGGGTTCTCGGTACAGCATCTAACAGGTAGTTTCCCGATGAAAAGGTTGCTTTAACGGGATTTAATGGCTATTTTTATCGCTTATACCATTTCCATAGCGATATGAAGAAGATCTGCATTTCCTGTCTTTCTTTTTTTGTTGTACTGGCAGCCAGCAGCCAGGCGGAGTTTGGCGTTATTGCCGGGCCGCAAATGACCAGCGCCAAATACAGCATACTTGATAACAACGAAAAGAAAATAAAACAAAAAACTGAGGGTAAGTTTGGCTTCCATGCCGGTGCCACAATGCGGTTACAGTTTGAGGGCAAATTGTTTTTTTCTCCCGCTGTCTTTTACAGCATGAAGGGTTATAAAGTAACACTGAACAGGTCATCATTCCCGCCTGATTCTGCTGCGATTGATAATGACGTTACCCTGCATACTTTTGAACTGGCCCCCATGCTGCAATACAATTTCAGTGATGATGAAAGCCATTTTTTTATAAAGGCAGGGCCCTCTATTGATATACAGTTATCCGGAAAAGAAGCATTCAATAAAACTGGCGGGGGTTCTGTAAGCCGTAAAATGAAATTCAGCTATGCTGATTATGGCCGCTTTGGTGCCAATATTTTGCTGCATCTTGGATATGAGAGCAGCAGCGGTCTCATCGTTTTTGCCCACTATACTCATGGTGTAGGAAGCATTGTGAACACGGATAATGGCCCCCTGGTCGTTCATCGTGCCGCGGGAATATCCATTGGCAAGTATTTTAACAGGAAATAGATCAGACGCCCACCAGATACTGACTGCTGATATATTTGGCCACTTCAGTCAGGTTTTTTGTTTTCTCAAACACAGCCAGTTGCCTGTCTGCCCCGGTTCCGTTTTCCAGCATCTTATTTGTATAAGCCACCCGGTGCCGGCTGCCAAGCTGGTCAAGGACAGGGTCCAGGAATTCCAGCAATTCATAGATCAATGCCCGGGTGTTCACTTCTTCTTCCTTGCCAAAGTCGATCAGGTATCCATCCACACCATAACGGCTGGCTCTCCATTTGTTTTCATTCAGCAATGCCCTTGAGTATTGGATAAAGTTCAGGTTCTTGGAACGAAGCATGTAGATCCTTGCGCATATTGCCTGGAATAAAGCGGCCAGTGTGATCGTCTCATCCACCGTCAGCGGAATATCGCAGATGCGGAACTCAACGGTGTTGAAGAAAGGATGCACCCGCAGGTCCCACCATATTTTCTTGGCATTGTCAATACAGTTGGTCTTGATAAGCAGCTTCACATAGCTGTCATACGCCTCGATGCTTTCAAATGCATCGGGGATACCGGTACGGGGAAATTTATCAAAGACCTTTGTGCGGAATGATTTATAGCCGGTCATCCTCCCCTCCCAGAAAGGGGAATTGGTGCTGAGGGCAAATATATGCGGAAGGAAGTAGCGGGTGCTGTTGGCAATGTGGTTGGCCATCTCCCGGTTTTCCATGCCCACATGCACATGCAGGCCAAAGATGAGATTACTGCGGGCTGCTTCCTGCAATTCGTTCACAATTTCATTGTACCGGATATGGTCTGTGATCAGCTGGCTCTCCCAATG
>JANNUI010000042.1:0-4131 GCA_031395125.1 Chitinophagaceae bacterium
GTGGATGCCTGGTTTGGTACGATGGAACTGCCGCTTATCTTAAAACAGTTCGAAGCAGATTATAAAACTGAACTGGTAGGCGAACGCTTACTGGCTACGCCGCAGCATTACGCCTATATGAAGATATCTGAAGGCTGTAACCGCACCTGTTCTTTCTGTGCTATACCTCTGATGCGTGGGCATCATATCAGCAAGCCCATTGAAGAACTGGTTAAAGAAGCGGAAGGCTTGGTGAGGAAAGGAGTAAAAGAAGTTATGCTGATAGCTCAGGAACTGACTTATTACGGCCTTGATATTTATAAAAAAAGGATGCTGGGAGATCTGCTCCACCGTCTGGCAGATGTAAAAGGACTGGAATGGATCCGCCTGCATTATGCCTATCCTTCAAAATTTCCTTTGGAGATTTTAGATGTGATAAGGGAAAGGGAAAATATCTGTAACTATCTCGATATCCCTTTACAGCATGCGGCCAATAATATGCTGAAAGCGATGAATCGGCAGATAACCAGGGAGGAGATGGAAGACCTGACGGCTGCCATCCGCTCAACAGTGCCGGGTATTTGTTTGCGAACAACATTGATTGCCGGTTTTCCGGGTGAAACAGAAGATGATGTGGAAGAGTTGAAAGGCTTTCTGCAACGGCAGCGGTTCGACCGGGTGGGTATCTTCACTTATTCACATGAAGAAGGGACATCTGCTCATGAATTAGCGGATGATGTGCCTGCTGAAGAAAAAGAAAGAAGGGCGCAGGAGATCATGGAAGTACAACAGGAAATTTCGTTCAAACTGAACCAGGAAAAAGTAGGAAAGGTCTTTAAGACCATCATTGATAAAAAAGAAGCGGGCCGCTACCTGGGCCGCACCGAGTTTGACTCCGTGGAAGTTGACAATGAAGTGGTGATACATTCCACGAAAAAACTTCCCATTGGTGAGTTTGTCAATGTAAAGATTGCCAAAGCTTATGATTATGATTTGGAAGGAGAAGTAATTGTTTAGTTATTTGTCACTGTTCTCTCAATATTCCTGTCCGGGATCAGCCACATGACTGCCACCATAATAATAAATACTCCCGATACTGCCGGATGAATAAAAGCGGCAGCAACGGCTGCGAGGTAAAGGAAATTGGACAAAAGTCCTTTTCTTGATTGCTTGCGCAACACTTCCTGCAAGGGTGCATTCCCGGGATTACATTTTTTAATGGTCAGCAACAGGATATAAAAGGCCAGTCCGCTAATATTGGCCAGTGATGCATAAACGATCACCGTATTTCTTGCAAAATTGTTTTCACCCATCCATGAAGTGGCAAAGGGGATCAACGATAACCAGAAAAGCAGGTGAAGATTGGCCCAGAGAATGCCACCCCTCACTTCCTTTATGGTATGTACCAGGTGATGGTGGTTGACCCAATAAATACCCAGGGAAATAAAACTCACAATATAGCTCACAAATACCGGCCATATTTTTGCCAACCCTTCCCAGGTGGCATCATGCGGCACTTTCAGTTCCAGCACCATGATGGTGATGATGATGGCGATCACCCCGTCGCTGAAGGCTTCTAATCTTGTTTTTGTCATTGGACAATATTAAAATTAAATTTACAAGTAATTATTTTTTGTTATGGTTACTGTTCAGGAAGCCCGCCAACTGGCCCTGTCCTTTCCCGAAACCGATGAGCATCCGCATTTCCACCTGGCTTCATTCCGGGTGCGGAAGAAAATTTTCTGTACCATTCATGAAAAGGATAAAAAGGTGATGGTAAAACTTACCCCAACTGATCAGTCAGTATTCTGCGCTTTTGACAAGACGGTTATTTACCCGGTACCCGGTGGCTGGGGTACAAAGGGGGCGACTTTTGTTGAACTGGGGAAAGTAAAAAAGGCTATGCTGAAAGATGCAATGACCGTTGCCTACTGCACAGTGGCCCCGCCTAAACTGGCTGAAAAGTTCAAGCGGCCATAAAAAGAAAATTTCCTGAATTCAAGCTCTTCCCGGCATCCAAAAACCATTATCTTAGTCCATACTCCTTCGCTCTGCCAGCAAGATAAAAAAACTGGCTGAACTTCTGAGTATCATTAAACCTTTACCGATGGCAGATAATAAATATGTTTTTCTGAACCGTGACCTGAGCTGGCTGAGCTTCAATCACCGGGTACTGATGGAAGCGGCGGATCCTTCCGTTCCGCTGTATAGCCGGATCTCTTTCCTTTCTATCTTTTCCTCCAACCTCGATGAGTTTTTCCGGGTGAGGATGCCTTCCATATTTGCTTTCACCAGTATTGAAGCTAAAAAAACATCGTTGCGGGATGAGTACCCCAAAGAACTGGTAGGGCAGGTGCAGGCAATGGTATTTCAGCAACAGGAAGAATTTGGACTGGTGCTGCGCTCACAGATACTGCCTGAACTGCAGCAGAACCATATCTGCCTGTATTATGGCGAACCTATCAGGGCAGAGCATACAGAAACAATAAGGGAATATTTTTTATCCAAAGTGTTGTCCTTCCTGCAGCCGATCATCCTGCAAAAAGAAAACCAGCCCAATGTATTTCTCGAGAATAATGCGTTGTACTTTATTGTTGACCTGGAGTCACCGGATCAGGCAGGCAAACATGTCTATGCCCTGTTGAACATACCTTCCGCCAATCTTCCCCGTTTTTCAGAGTTGCCGATGCTGGGTGATGATAACTATATCGTTTTTCTGGATGATGTGGTCCGGGAAAATCTTCAGGAAGTGTTTCCCGCCTTCAGCATTCATGGTGCATACGCTGTAAAACTGACCCGGGATGCAGAGATGAGCCTCGAAGATGAATTTGCAGGCGATATTGCAGAAAAAATTGAAAAACAACTGGAGAAAAGGGATGCCGGCCATGCCACCCGAATGCTGGTGGACCAAAATATGCCGGTCGAAGCCAAAGATTTCATTCAGAAATATTTCAGTATACGCAGCGAAGAAATGGTAGAGGGGGGAAGTTACCATAACCTGAAAGACCTCGGTAACCTGCCAAATCCGTTGAAGGGGAAACTGACCTATTCCCCCTGGCCATCTGTATTGCACCCGGGATTTGATATTCACCGCTCCATTTTCCAGACCATTGCAGAGAAAGAAAAAATGCTGCACCTGCCATATCATTCCTACAATTATATCTTACGTTTTTTCAATGAAGCAGCCATTGACCCGAATGTGAAAGAGATCTATGTGGCCCTGTACAGGGTGGCGGCCGATTCGCATATTGTGAATGCACTGATCAGCGCTGCCAGGAACGGGAAGAAAGTGACGGTATTTGTGGAGCTGAAAGCCCGGTTTGATGAAGCCAATAACCTGAAGTGGAGCAAGAAGATGAAAGCAGCAGGAGTAAAGATCATCAACAGTATTCCAAGACTGAAAGTGCATGCGAAAGTGGCGTTGGTAAAACGGGTAGAAAAGCAGGAGACCAAATTATATTCCTTTATGGCCACCGGTAACTTCAACGAAGCCACCGGACGGTTTTATACAGATCATGTGCTGTTTACGGCCAGACCGGATTTTGGAAAAGAACTCGATATGCTGTTTGAATACCTGCAATCCCGCAGGCAGCCGGGTGAGTATGGGAAAATTGCCTTTAAACACCTGCTGGTCTCGCAGTTCAACATGATCAAACGCTTCAACCAGCTGATCGACCGGGAAATTGATAATGCAAAGGCAGGCAAACCTGCATCCATCATCATCAAAGTCAATAACCTGCAGGAGCGGGAGATGATCGCAAAACTTTATAAGGCCGGCCGGGCCGGGGTGAAAGTGCAGTTGCTGGTCCGCAGCATCTGTGCGCTGGCGCCGGGTGTGCCGGGTCAGAGTGAGAATATCACAGTACACCGCATTGTGGACCGTTACCTGGAACATGCAAGGGTGTTTGTATTTCACAATAACGGCGAACCGGAATATTTTATGGGCAGCGCCGACTGGATGAACCGCAACCTGCACAGCCGGATAGAGGTTTGTTTCCCGGTTTATGACAAGATCATGTGCCAGGAGATCGGTAACATATTGAGGTACCAGCTCACGGATAATAAAAAAGCGGTGCTGCTTGTCAGCGATGTGACCACCGGCTGTGCCAACAACCTGCGGGTGCTGAGTTCAGGACTTGAAGCGCAAGCGGC
>JANNUI010000065.1:0-4527 GCA_031395125.1 Chitinophagaceae bacterium
AATTGCTTAAAAAATCCGCATTTATGGTGTTTTTATGTGTAAAATTTATGAGTGGTAATCAGTATTTTTGTGCCTTTGCCAATTTTACAGATTAAATCAATGAAGCTATATGAATAAATCAATGAAACGTACCTGTTTGACAGCATTCAGTACCCTGCTCTCCCTTTTCCTTTTCGCCCAGAAAAATGAAGTGCCCAAAGGCTGGCATATGATGGACAAAGCAAAGGATGGATACAGTGGCATCAGCGTGGAGCAGGCCTATGAATTCGTAAAAACGAAAAAACTGAAAAGTAAAACGGTGATCGTTGCCGTGATCGACTCCGGCGTGGACACCCTGCACGAGGACATTAAATCAGTACTCTGGAAAAATCCCAAAGAAATCCCCGGCAACGGTATAGACGATGACAAGAATGGCTATGTGGATGATATCTACGGCTGGAACTTCCTGGGTGGCCGTGATGGAAGGAATGTGGAACAGGATTCCTATGAAGCGGCAAGGGTATATCATAAATACAAAGAGAAATGGGGTGCAAAAGATGATGTGAATGTGGAAACACTCTCCCCTGCCGATGCTTTTGAATACCAGATGTGGGTGCGGGCCAAAGGGGAGATCGTGGGTGAAGTAAACCCGCTGGAAGTGCTGCAGCTACGCAGGATGTCAAAAACAATGAAAACAGGCGACTCGATCATCCGCAATGACATCAAAAAAGACGAGTATAACTGTAAGGATCTTTCTTCCTATTCCAGCTCCAACAATTCGGCGCTGCGTACCAAGGATATCCTGATAAGTATCTGCAAAGGCAATGACAATGATGAGATCACCAACCAGCAGATACTCGACCAGCTGGAAGGCGACCTGAACAAAATGGAAGCATCTGAAATATCACCAAAAAATTACAGGGCTGACATTGTAAAAGATAATTATAATGATTTCAATGATAAATTTTACGGCAACAATAATGTGATGGTGAGCAACAAATCAGCACTCCATGGCACCCATGTATCCGGCATTATCGGCGCTATGCGTAATAACCAGGTGGGTATGGATGGTGTTGCTGACAATGTAAAGCTGATGACGCTCCGCGCCGTACCGGACGGGGACGAACATGACAAAGACATCGCACTGGCCATCCGTTATGCGGTGGACAACGGAGCCCAGGTCATCAATATGAGCTTTGGCAAAAGTTTTTCTCCAGAGAAAAAATGGGTGGATGAAGCGGTCCGTTATGCAGAAAGCAAAGGCGTACTAATGGTGCATGCCGCTGGAAATGATGCTAAAAACCTGGACACTGCTTTCAATTATCCATCTCCCTTGCCACTGGATGGCAAACGTCCCGGCAACTGGATCACTGTTGGCGCCAGCGGAGATGCCAAGGCAGGCGGTCTGGCTGCTAATTTCTCCAATTATGGCAAGACAGAAGTGGATGTTTTTGCACCTGGTGTCAAGATCTATTCTTCGGTACCCGGAGGCAACACGTACCAGAGCCTGCAGGGCACCAGTATGGCATCGCCCGTTGTAGCGGGTCTTGCTGCATTCATCATGTCATATTACCCTGCTCTCAGTGCTGCACAGGTAAAGACCGTGATTGAAAAATCAGCAAAAAGCCCCGGAGAAGAAGTAAGAAACCCGGGTAATGATGAGATGGTGAGCCTGTCAGAACTCAGCAAAACAGGCGGCATCATCAATGCATATGAAGCCATCAAACTGGCTTCTGTTACCAAAGGTGAGAAGAAACCGGCGGCAGTGAAGCCGACTACGACAGTAAAGCCCAAGGCAAAAGGATAACGCTGATCCTTCTGATATAAAACCCTGCCGGATTGAAGCCAGAAAGGGTTCTTCTTTTAATCATCCGGCTCTGAAAAAAGTTAAGTATTTTGCAGTTCATATTTAATAATTTAAAAAGAAACACCCGCCATGAAATACATAAAAGGAATTGCAGTTGTGCTAAGCACCTTTGTTTTCATTAGTTGTGGAAATTCCTCTACTGAGGAAACGACCCAAACCCCTTCTGCACCTTCATTACCGGCTATTACCACACCTGGAAATGTCAGCCTTAATCCGGATACCACAAAACAGCCTGTGGTTACAGCCACTTCAACTATCCCTTCAACTACTCCTGTAATAACCCCCTCAACAGCACGGCTCAACCCGGCACACGGTCAGCCCGGCCACCGCTGTGAAATTGCTGTTGGAGCTTCACTGGATGCAGCACCAGCCAGCCCGGTTGTTGCTCCGGCAACTACACCGGTTGTATCACAAACAAACCCTGGTATGACAATCAGCCCGGCTCCTGCTTCTGCCACTGTAACTCCTGCAACTACAACCGTAGCAAAAGGCATGAACCCGGCCCACGGGCAACCCGGCCACCGCTGTGATATTGCAGTTGGCGCCCCATTGGACAGTAAACCCACGACCCAGCCAGCTGTTACTACTACGCAGCTTCCCTTTGTGGAATCAGATCAGGTAAAACCGACGCCAATCGTAACACCGGTAATGCCGGCTAAAACAGATCCCCTTGTTACTGCACCCGGTATGAACCCCCCGCATGGACAACCAGGCCACAGCTGCGATATATCAGTAGGCGCACCACTGAACAGCGCCCCTGTTAAAAAAAATAAATAACCATGGCCCGCCCCGACCTTTCAAAAGTGCCGGAGTATTATCATCGTTATATCAACCTTGCAAAAGGGAATGACATCGTCGCGTCTTTGAAGAAACAGACCCCCGTATTGTTGCGTTTTCTTAACGGGATACATCCTGCAAAAAGGAATTACCGCTATGCCAGGGGCAAATGGACCATCAAAGAAGTAGTCCAGCACATGATCGACGCGGAAAGGGTGTTTGCTTACCGTGGCCTTTGCTTTGCAAGAAAAGACCAATCAGCACTCCCAAGCTTTGATGAGAACCTTTACGGGAATACTTCAAAGGCTGCGAAAAGGGAATGGAAGGAAATGATCGAAGAATTCAAAGCAGTTCGCCAATCAACAGAACTGCTGTTTGGTTCTTTTGACAAAGAACAAATGAATACATACGGAACCGCCAGCAATAATTCTTTTTCGGTGCTGGCAATCGGCTACATTCTGGCCGGCCATATGAACCATCATGTGAGTGTGATTAAGGAAAGATATTTAGCTTCCTGATTTTATTGCTGAACAGATTTTTACCAATATCCTGACGAAAAGAAAAAATATGCTTTAGAAAAAGCAAGCCCCTCCTTCGGAGGGGCGAAATAAGTTAACCTACTTCTATAATAAACCGGGGAGGTCTCAAAAAGCCTTCTTCACCGGTTCAGTTTCATTCTTTGATTTCACCAGGTTTTGCTGGCCAATCATATCATTCATCACTTTCACAGTCTGATCCAGGTAAATATCTTTTTGCAGGCCTTTCAGCCATTGTTCAAACCTTTCCTGCTTGCTTTTATCATTTTCCCAGCGGTTTGCTTCCTTAGGCAGGGCCGAAACGTCCAGCTCTCCTTTTAGTTTCAGCAGTGATTCCAATTGTTTGATGGTGGAACGGATTGCTTTCTGTTCTTCCCTGTATTTGACGATCTGCAGTGAATAGTGCCTGTCGTTTTGTTTGGAAAGCCATTCTGTATTTTCTTTGATTAACTGGAATGTATTATCGCTTTCCAAACGCTGCTGGCTGAGTTGCTGCAATGTTTTCAGGTCAAAGCCGGAATTCCAGTTATTAAAAGTTGCTTTGTTGATCTCATCCCAGGGTAAGGCATCCTCATCATCTTTCTCCCTTACTTTCAGGTGTTCGAGGTTATCGGGAAGGACAATGTCGGAATTAACTCCCCGCAACTGGGTAGAGCCCCCGTTGATCCGGTAGAATTTCTGAAGGGTCAGCTTCACCGTACCGAGGTCTGAACTGGTCATAGAAAAACCCGTTTCAGTATCCAGGCCTATATTCCGCTGTACGGTACCTTTACCGTAAGTTGAAGTGCTGCCGATGATGACGCCGCGGTTGTAATCCTGTATCGCTGCTGCAAATATCTCGGAGGCCGAAGCGCTGAATTCATTCACCATTACCGCCAGCGGGCCACTGTATAATACATTACGGTCTTTATCTTTCAGCACCGTTGGTTTGTTGTCCCTGTCTTTTACCTGTACGATCGGTCCTTCGTCAATGAACAGGCCTGCCATCTGCACCACGTCATACAATGAACCACCGCCATTGTTGCGCAGGTCCATGATGATGCCATCCACTTTTTCTTCTTTCAACTTTTGAATTTCGCTGGCTACATCTATATAGCACCTGCTTCCATTTGGTCGGTCGAAGTCCGCATAAAATTCAGGAAGGTATATATATCCCAGTTTAGCATTTCCATTTTGTACTATGGCGCTGCGGGCAAAAGTTTCGTCCTGTACAATCTCATCACGAATAAACACCACAAATGTTTCCAGTGCATTTCGAAATCCAGAAGGAACGAGCGGCCAGCGCCTAGCCAAGAGGGGCAAGGTGAGGATGAGCGAACCGGCACCAATCAAAAGCATAAGGGTATGCTTGGTGAAGGAAAGATGGAG